>NZ_AEEA01000176.1 GCF_000297095.1 Treponema primitia ZAS-1
CACAGGCTGCGGCGGATTTCCTTGTCGCCGGGGGGTATGTCCGCCGGGACCAGATTGAACTCCAGGCTCTGGGGGCGGCGCAGCCCCTGGATTCGAACATGACTAATGCCGGACGGGAGAAAAACCGCCGGGTA
>NZ_AEEA01000177.1 GCF_000297095.1 Treponema primitia ZAS-1
CCGGGGATGCCCCTCCCTCCGCCCGCCGATGTCAATTAGATATGCGCCTACACTACGGTGGGCAGGCATTCACCTGCAGGAATGCGCTAAACTTAGTTAGGGGACTCCGTTACCGGGTTCTGGCGCCGTACTCCAAACAAAGTTATATGGGCATATTCTTTTCAGGTAATTGAGAAAGCGCATCGTAGGCAATCCGCGCCGCTTCCTGTTCTGCAGTTTTCTTGTTCTTTCCCATCCCGGGTCCAAAGGTCTTATCGTCCACCGTTACCTCTATCCAGAAAAACCGGTCGTGCTCCGGTCCGCTGCGTTTTAAGAGGCGGTAGGCGGGGTATTTGCGGTACAAATGCTGGGATAGTTCCTGAAGCAGGGACTTGTAGTCCCGGTGATGGCGGTTATCCAAAACCCGCTTGATTTCCGGGCCTATGCGGCTGCTGACAAAGGTATGGGCCGCCTTGTACCCCGAATCCAGGTATAGGGCGCCGATCAGGGCTTCCATGGCGTCCGCCAGGATAGCGTTTTTAGTACGGCCCCCGGAAAGCTCCTCACCCCGGCCCAGGATCAACAGGCTGTCGATTTGCAGCTCCCGGGCAATACCGGAAAGGATATCCTCGGAAACCACCACGGACTTGATCTTCGCAAGGTCCCCCTCAGGCTTGTCGGTGAGCCCCTGGTACAGCAGGGTGGCGGTTACAGCCCCCAGGATGGCGTCCCCTAGGAATTCGAGCCGTTCGTTGTTGTACCGCAGTCCCGATTCATTGGCCACCGACCGATGCACGAAAGAAAGGTTCAGAAGCTCTAGGCTCCTGAACCTTATACCGGCGGTCTTAGCAAACGCCGCCAACTCTTTCTTTCTTTCGGGACTCAGTACCGGATTATTTTTGGGATTTGATATAATCGTAGGCATCCCGAACGGTTTCAAATTCGTTGGCCTTCTCATCGGGGATGGAAATACCCATCTCTTCTTCGATAGCATAAACCAATTCGTAGGTATCCAGGCTGTCGGCGCCCAGATCCTGGCGGAAAGAAGCATCCAGGCTTATCTTCCCCTCGTCAATCTCCAGCTTATCCGCTATCAACTTTTTGATCTTCTCAAATAATTCATCCATGCTCTTTGTATCCTCCAAATTTCTACAATTAAAACGCGCTTTCCAGGACCTGGAAGTCCGCGTTAAACTTTCGCATCCGGAATAATTACCTGTTTGCCCCGGTAGAATCCGCATTTAGGGCATACCCGATGGAGCAGGACCCGGTTACCACAGGTACTGCACTCGATTAAGGTGGGACTGGTAATTTTCATATTGATTGATTGCCGGCGACGGGTCCGGGCTTTTGACGTATTCGCTCTAGGTACAGCCATTTTAAAAACCTCACTTAAAAATGTTAACTATCCGGGACATTATATCAAATAATGTCAAGTTTTGACAAGTCCTACTCCTGGGAAATAACGCTCGAGACATCGAGGCGGGTGGATCGGAAAAAGCGGCAATATAGGCGATTTAACCATCACCTTTGTAACTTCCCATGAACCCCGTGAACTCAAGCGGTATCTACAGAAGCTGTATCACTACAGATTGACGGAAAAATGGGCCGGGATTACACTAATTGAGGGTGATATGATGCCCAAACGGTCGAGGTGGGAAACCAAGGGAAAGGCCGGAAAGAAGAGCAGATCGCAGAAGCCTAAACCAGACTGCTACCCCGGCAAATGCATTCGGCAGGGGTGGTAATTAATTGGTTTAACGGGAACCATAATGGTATGAGTGGAAAAAGAAATAAAAAGCAGGGGCCGTATTCGGTGGTGGTGGTTGAGGACCAGGAAATTATGCGGCGGGGCTTGGTGGGGGTGCTGTCGGAAAAGTGGCTTGTGGTAGGGCAGGCGGCGAATTTAACCGAGGCCCGGAAGGTTTTTGATGAACTGGCGGAACCGCCGGATTTGGCGCTCCTGGATATGGCGCTGGCGGACCAGGAATGGGGACTGGATTTACTGCCATACCTCTCGGAACGGTTTAAGCAGCATTCAAAGGTTCCGGCAACCTTGGTGTACTCCATCTATACGGATTATGCCCATGTCAGGAACGCCTTGAGCATGGGGGTTAAGGGGTATGTGTCCAAGGCGAAGGGGCTGCAGGAACTGGAGGCGGCCATGTCGGCGGTGCTGGGGGGACAGGTGTGGGTGGACCAGGAATTGATTTCCAAGCTGGCGATAGTACCGGATTTAATAATGGGACTGACGAAACGGGAACAGGAAGTGTACACCCTGGCCCACAAGGGGTGGGGGACTGTGCGGATTGCGGGGGAAATGGGGCTTGTGGAACGGAGTGTGGAGAATTATTTATACCGGATATATGAAAAGCTCGGGGTTAAGAACCGGCGGGAGCTGGAGGAGTTATAGGGTTCGGTTTTGGATTTTTTTTATTGTTCAGGAATGGGACGGCTAAAAGGGATACGGCGTAGCCGCCGAAAATGACGATGAACCGATCCACAATATTTATGGGGATGCGGGAAAGGATGTTGGCTTCCAAGAGGGGGGTACCGTACCGCAGGAGGCTCATCTTAAAGGTGTCCTCCGGGGAGAAATATCCCTTCGTTGCGGGATTTGCCAGTAAATCTATGATGCCTCCGGAAACACTGATTGCGACACAGGCGACTAAGAACAGTTTTAGAAGGAAGACAGCTTTGGTGATGATCCCGTAGGGGTACTTTTCGCCGGGGATGTCCATGTCGGTGTGGGTTTTGAGGTAACGACGGTTGAAAAGCCAGACGATTATTACTTCGGCGATGGAGCAGAGGACAAACAGATAGGTCCACACTTTTTCGTACATTCTTTCATATCTGAGCCATTTGGCAAGACTGGTCAGGATAGCGGTGGCAATGCCCGGCAGGGGGCCGGCGGCAAAGGTGAGGGCCACCGTAAAGAGGGTGTCTAAAAACAGGGGCAGATGGAGAACCGTTTCTACCAGGGTGTTCAGCAAAAAATTACCCGCTGCGGCAAACAGACAGAGGATTACAATTTTTCCGATCCGCAGGGGGTTTAGTTTCATAGCTGATGGCGATTATACCGGGAAAACTGCGGTTTAGTCAAATGATAATAGTAAATTAACATGGCGGAGGACCTCCATGAGGATAGGCTGGGGTGTATGTTTGATGCTTTTTGTTTTCGCTCCCCTCCATGGGGGCAGTGAAAAGGATATTACCGCTACGGTGGTCTACCGGGCTGCGGAACAGTGGCGGGACATCGAAGGGATTTTTCTTTCAGGCGAATCGGAGATACTTTTCCGCAGGGTTGATGATTTTACCGCATCTTTGGAGGAGTTCCTCGGTTCACCCCTGTACCGGCTCTACCGGTATACTCCGGAGTTTACCCAGGGACCTACTGCGTCCCAGGGACCTACTGTGTCCCAGGGACCTACTGCGTCCCAGGGACCTACTGCGTCCCAGGATAATGTGCAGGGGATTCTGGAACTAACCGGTTCTTTTACGGAAGCGATACGGGAGGGCCGGCGGGATACTGCCCTGGCCCTGGCGCTGGATATTCAGGGGGAACTTAATCACTGGCTGTCCCGGGACACGGCGCTGGCGGATTCGATTCACCGGACGTATTTTCATCAGTTCTATGTTTTTTCTGTTTTGGTTGTCCTGTTGGTTCTGGCTATGGGTTTCTTGGGGCGGGCTTTGGAACAGTCCCGGCGCCGGGAGCGGGAACGGGGAGGATTCTTCCGGGCGCTGACCCTGGCCCAGGAGGGGGAGCGGTCACGGATTGCACGGGAGCTGCATGATACGGTGATCCCGGAGATCCGTACCCTGGGTTGGATACCGCTTACAGAACCGGCTGCCGTTGCAAGGGAAGAGATCAGCGCGCGCTGTGACGGGGTTATCGGGCGTTTACGGGATATTTGTATGGATCTGATTCCGCCGGATTTTGAACGGGTAGGCCTGGTAGAATCCCTAACGGGACTATGCGGGACCTTCCAGGGGCGGAGTGGGATTGAATGCCGCTTGGTTGCCGCGGAGGATGTACAGGTAAGGCTCCTGGGGACGGAGGCGCAGCTGCAATGTTTCAGGATAGTTCAGGAAGCCCTGGGGAATGTGGAGCGCCACTCCAAGGCGAGTGAAGTTTCGGTGGTGCTGCGGAACGAGGGGAAGGCGCTGCTGATCCTGGTTACCGATGATGGGGTCGGGTTTAACACGGAGGATTACGGTACGGATCGGCATGGGGAACATTTAGGGATACGGGGGATGTATGACCGGGCGGCCCTTATAGGGGGGCATCTGTCCTTTAAGAGCGGCGCCGGGGAAGGGGTGATGGTGCGCCTTGAGGTGCCGTGCGGATGACGTCTTGGACAGCATCTTTTTTACAAAATCGTAAAAAACTGTGCGTACTGCACAGAAAATCTGTGCAGTTTTACTGTTTGACAAATAGAAAATAGTGTTTTATCCTCTTTACACTCGAGGGGATGAAATATGTATATCAGGAATGGGTTAATCATCACCGTTTCCGCTCTTTTTTTGCTCTGCCTTGGCCCTTATACCCATGCCCAGATAGTAGGAAATGTGCTGCGTGTTTCAGGGGAAGGGAAATAAGGGGATATAATGAAAAAAACAGGGATACTGATACTTGCCGTGTTTTTGTCTGCATTGAACGGTTGTGACATTTTTATGCAGCCGGTAAGCCCCGGCGGGAACCTAACCGTAACAACAGGAAACGGGGCGCGGTCGGTCTCCGATGATGAAGCGCGATCCTTCCGCTATGAATTTGATTTTACCGGTCCCCGGGAAGAATCCCGTTACGAGAAACTTTCGCCCGGAGAGGAAAGCGTGAACCTTTCTGTCAGCCTGGGGGAATGGACGATAAACGCCCGGGCGTATAAGGCATTTGCCGGCGGGGAAATACTAGTGGGGACGGGAAGCGTTACCTATACGGTTACACCGGGAAAGAATTCGGTTTTGGTGTTCATGGAACTAAGCGGGGACTATACCGTGAAGGAAATTACCGCCTTTACCCTTGCCGAAGTATCCGGAACCATAAGT
>NZ_AEEA01000178.1 GCF_000297095.1 Treponema primitia ZAS-1
CCCTTCTGGTATGCGTTGTGCATGCCGGAGTTGTAGTCCATGGCCGCTTTTTCTCGGAACATGGTCCGCGCCCAGTGTTCCCGTTCCCGGCTTATCTTCTTTAACGCTCGGTCTGCCTTCATGATTCCTT
>NZ_AEEA01000179.1 GCF_000297095.1 Treponema primitia ZAS-1
TAATTCCAGCTATCCCGCTGATTTTATTTATGAAAACACCATGATTGGGTTTAATATCATTAACGCCGCCTATACAAGCGGTGTTAAGAAACTGATGAACCTGGGTTCATCCTGCATTTACCCCAAA
>NZ_AEEA01000180.1 GCF_000297095.1 Treponema primitia ZAS-1
AATTCCAGCTATCCCGCTGATTTTATTTATGAAAACACCATGATTGGGTTTAATATCATTCACGCTGCCCATACAAGCGGTGTTAAGAAACTGATGAATCTGGGCTCATCCTGCATTTACCCCAAG
>NZ_AEEA01000181.1 GCF_000297095.1 Treponema primitia ZAS-1
TGGGGGCGGCGCAGCCCCTGGATTCAAACATGACTAATGCCGGACGGGAGAAAAACCGCCGGGTAACTATAATTATCTTGCATGAAGCGGACTAAAGTCCGGGGGAGTGAGTTATGAAAACGAAACAAATCACACAATGGCGCCTGGTATCTTTTTTGGCGCCCTTGCTGCTCTGTGTAGCAGGGTGCGGGAACCCTATCCTGCGGGATGCCTGGATTACTGAATCGAAACCGGGGGCCGAGGGGCCTCTGGTGGGTGTGGACAAGGCCGCCCTTACTGCGGCTATCGCGGAGGCGGAAACCCTGATCGCCGGCACGGCAAGCGGGGAGGACGCTGCGGCGATCCCCCTGGGGGTTCACTTTGTTACGGGCGCGGAAAAGGCGGCGTACCAGGCGGCCATTGACGCTGCTCGGGCGGCGCGGGATGACGGGGCGGCGCTGGACCTTGCCACGGCGAGCGGCGTGTTTACTGCCGCCGCCGCCGCCAAGACCGGGACCAAACCCGGCCCGGCTCCCATCCTGGGGGTGACGGCGGTCAGCTTTGACGGGGCGGTCTATGGCGATGCGCAGCCTGAGGCGAAGCCTATTACGATTACCAATAGCGGGACTGGGGCAGCGGCTATCAGCGCGGTCGCGCTGAGCGGCGACGGGAAGGACGACTTTACGCTGGGCGGTTCCGGGGATGCGGTAAGCGCGGGTGGCAGTATTGCTACGCGGACTGTGCAGCCTGTGGCGGCCCTTGCGGCGGGAAGCTATACGGCGACCATCACCGTGAGCTATGACGGCGGGGCTGCGGCAACGGCGCAGGTGAGTATTACTGTCAGCAAGGCGGCGGGGGGCGCCGTGGGGACGCCGGGCGGGGACAGCGCCGGGACTACTATCACGGCAACGGCGCTTACGGTGGACAACGATGAGCAGGAGCCTGAGTACGCCATAAGTACCGGGGACACTGCGCCGGACACGGGCTGGCAAGATTCGCCCAGCTTTAACGGGCTTGACTACGGCGTTACCTACTATGTGTATGCCCGCGCCGGGGCGAGCGCGAATTATGGTGTGGGCGCGGCAGTGCGAAGCGCGGCAATAACCGTGGGCAAGCTGAGCCAGGAGGCCTTTGGGTTTGGCGCAGAAACGGTGAGTAAAACCTACGGCGACGGCGCCGGCGCCTATACCGCCACCGGTGGGTCGGGGGACGGTGGGATTAGCTATGCGGCAAGCGGGGGCGACGGGGCGGTCAGCGTGGACGCGGCCAGCGGCGCCGTTAGCTTCCTGAAGGCGGGTACGGGGTACATCACCGCCACCAAGGCGGGGGACGCCACCTATAATGCGGTCACCGCAACACTGACGGTGACCGTGGCCAAGCGCCCCCTCACCGCCACGGCAACGGCCACAGGCCGGCCCTACAACGGCACGACAGAGGTGACTGTCACCATCACGCCAACAAACAAGGTGGGTAGTGATGAGGTCTCCATCACGGGGACGGGGACGGCGGACAACGCCAACGTCGGCAGCAGGACTGTCAGCATTTCCGGCATCGACCTGACCGGGGCGGCGGCGGGTAACTATACTGCGCCTGCGCCTGCAAGCATTACCGGCGTTACGGTGACTATCAGCAAGGCGGCGCCTGTTTACACGGCGCCCACCACCCTCAGTGCATTTGCCGGGCAGACCCTGGCGGATGTTGCACTGTCCGGGGGCTTTAGCTGGGACACCGACCAGAACCCGACGACCACCGCGGTGGGCGGCGTGGGGGACCATACCTTTAAGGCGAAGTACACCCCCACGGACACGGAGAATTATCTGGTGGTGGAGGATATCCCGGTGAGTATCGCCGTAACGGCGAAAACCCTCGCCATTACGGTCAGCCTGAACCTGAGCCACGAGGTAGACCTTATCGACTTCCCGGCGGACGGCATCACGCTGTCCAGGGCCGGGGACGCCAAAGCGACCATAAACGCCACAGGATATACCAGCGTGAAGTGGTATGTGGACGGCGATGCGGCCGTCAGCGTTGATGGCGACAGCATTACGCTGAACGCGGGGGATTACGATGTGCGGAACCATCAGGTCACCTTCCAGGGTGACCGGGACGGGGTCACGTATTCCAAAGAAATCGGCTTCACGGTAAGCAAGTAAGGGAGGACCGGCATGAACAAACACAATATGGTCACCATTTCCATTTCCATTCTGAAAAAGGTGACCCGACCTTGGTCGGCAGTCACCTTTCTGGCGCTGATGGCCCTGGGGGGGTGTATGAATCCCCTGTCAGAGCGGTCCTCCTCCGGCGGCGGCTTCACGGATACGGTTCCCGATGGCTACGGGCGGGTGACGGTCTCCCTGGCAGGGGCCGGGGCGCGGACCCTGTACCCTGCGGCGGAGGACTTTGGCGCCATTATCCTGAGTTTCCAGGGGCCTGTGGGGGCTGCTATCCCTAAGCCTATGCCGGTCATCGACGGTTCCGCTTCGGTGGACCTGGCCCTGGGGGCCTGGACCATTACTGCCACGGCGTATACCAAGGCCACGTCGACCGTGGCGGCGGCATGGGGCAGCGCGAAAACCACCATCGGCGCCGGGGAGAACCCGGCGCTGGGCATCACCCTGTCGCCCTATACGGGGGACAACGCGGCGAAGGGAACGCTGCGCTATGCCATCAGCATTGGCGCTATTGACCAGACGAAGCTTGATTCCGCCAAGATAACGGTTACAAAAACGAACGGGGACGACCCGGACGTGACTGCCGGCACTGGTGCCTTAACCTGGGACAAGGATGCAGGCGGCAAAGGCAAGTATGCGGGCACTGTCGACCTGGACGCCGGTTATTATCTGGTGCAGGTCAAGCTGACCCGTGGGGGATTGAGCGCCACCCGCAGCTGGGTGGCCCATCTCTACCCCGGCCTGGAAACCCTGGCGACCTATGACTTTAGCGAGGCGGACCTGAAGCCCGCCCTGATGGGCACGGTGAGCCTGGACGGTTTGCCGATCTATGGCGAGGAACTGACGGCGGTTACCACTGACCTGGAAGCGGGACCCGGCGACCTGAGCTATGTCTGGAAACGGGGCGACATAGCGGCGGGCGAGGAAGCGGAGATTGACGACGAGAACGCCGCCACCTATACCCTGACCGCCGCCGATGTGGACAAGCATATCGTCGTGGAAGTGAGCCGCGCAGGTTACGACGGCAACAAACGAGCCGACATAGGCCCGGTGGCCAGGCGGCTCCTCACCGTTAAGAAGGCGGAGGCTATGGACCGGTTTTATGACGGCTCGGAAACGGTGACTGTCACCATCAAGGCGGGAAACGTGGTGGGCGACGACGAGGTCTCCATCACCGCGGAAGGGGCGGTGGACAGCGCCAACGCCGGGGCGGACAAGAAGAATGTTACCATTAGCAATATCGTTCTGATCGGGGACGATGCGGATAACTACGCCGCGCCTGTAAGCATTACCGGCGTTGAGGTGACCATCAGCAAGGCGCCGATTACCCCGGTGGTGGAGGTGGAATCCTTCACCGCGCCGGGGGAGCCTGACCCGCAACTGGAGAGCGGCAATCTGGGGAGCGGCGGCGTGTCGTACACCTACGCCACTGCGGAAGACGGCGAGTACGACAGGAAGGCTCCCGAAAAGGCCGGGACCTATTGGGTCAAGGCGGCGGTGGCGGAAACCACGAACTACCAGGGCGCTGAGAGCGAAGCGGTGTCCTTCACCATACACCCCGCCGGGAAGCCGATCACCGCCTGGATGGAGAACCATGCCATCGTTACCGACGCGCCCAATACGGTGATCCTTTCGAGGGCCGGGGATAGCGGCAAGGCAAAGGCTCTCTTCGTTACGGTGAAGGACAGTGAGAAAGCCGACAGCTACCAGTGGAGCATAGGCGGGGTGGTGCAGGAGGAGGAAACCGATTCGTCCTTTGCGTTTGACAGCGCCGACTGGGACATCGGGAAGTACCGGCTAACGCTGCAGGTGGTGAAGGGCGGCGTGCCGTATTCAACAATAATTAGCATTACGGTTGGGAACTAGGGGGAAGGTATGAAGAGTATACAAATGATACGGGGAACCATGGCGGTGTTATTACGGGGGGCGGGGGCCGGGGTTCTGGCGGCTTTGTTCCTCTCTTGTGCCAACCCGGCATCGCCGCCGCAGGCGCAGGGAGGGACGGCGCCGGCGCCGGCGGGGACAGCGCAGGTGCGGTTTGTCCCGGACTTTGGCGGCAGCGCCCCGGCCTCGCTGGGCCTCCGGGCTTCCCCGGCCCTGCGGGCAGGGTCCGAGCGGACTATCTTTCCCTCCGCGCCGGAACCGGAAGACCTTTACCTGGAATATACCTTTACCAAGGGCGACGCCATTACGACGCCTGAAGTAGACGAGGATGGGGTGTATACCCTGGAAATCAGGGATGACTGGACGGTGACGGCGAAGGCCTATCTCGACGCGGATCATGAACAGCCGGTGGGAGAGAGCGATGCCACATCCTTTACGGTTAGTGATGACGCCGATGTCCAGAACATAGCCATCATCCTCAACCCCATAGCGGGCAGTGGGCAGGGAACTATCGACTATACCATCAGCTACCCGAAGGCGGCGACCTTTGCCGCCATCACCCTGAAAAAGATAGGGGGCGACACTCCTGTTACTTTGAACGACCCTTCCGAGGATGTCGAGAACACGATGACCCATAAGGGAACCGTGGAGGAGGCGGATGCGGGGTACTACGCCCTAACGGTGCAGCTCAAGGACGACCAGGGGCGGACTGCGGGGAAAAATGACGTGGTCCATGTGTATCAGAATATGAAAACTACTATTGATCCGGCGGACTGGACCTTTACCGTTGCTGACTTTACGGCGTTTCTGGTGAAAACCGCCGCGGTGACCGACCTTGTGGCCCCCGCCACGGAGGTGGCCCCGGCCGAGAGCCTGAACGTCGACAGCGAAGCGCCCTACACGGTGACGAGCCTCGCCTGGAAGCTGTTCACCGGGGGCGATTCCTGGGCCGACTTCTCCGGCGGCGCTTTCATGCCCCAGGCCACCTACCGGGCGGTCATCACCCTGACGGCCAGAAGCGGCTACAAGTTTTCAGGCAGCTTCACCCCCACGGTGAACGGGACCACCTCCGGCGACTGGATCGTGAGCGGCGGGACCATTGTCGGTGGCGACACCGTCATGAACACCCTGAGCTTCACCGTCAGCTTCCCGGCAACCACCGGCGGAAAGGTGGCGGTCACCACCCCCAGCTGGGAAACCACGATGACCCCCCCCTTCACCGGCAGTATCCCTGTGGGGACTGTGTACCCTACGCCGCCTGCTACGTCGGTTAAGTATGATTATACCTGGGAAAAGGGCTTTGAGGCGGTAACGCCTGAGCAGAAAAGCGGGAAGTTTATCCTGGCGGAGGGGGATGGCTACACCCTGACCGTAAATGCGTATGTCGATAATGTTATCGACGCAAACCACCTGGTGGGGACCGGGACGACGATCTTCTCTGTGGCCAATGGCGATGACAAGAACGTCACCGTGACGCTGAAGCCGGTGACCGGGAACGGGACCTTGAAATATACCATCAACTACCCGTCGGGGGCCACGGTCTGCAACCTGACCCTTACGAAAACGGGCGAGTCCCCTGTTATCTTGACCGCCACCACGAGCGGCACATCCCTAACCAAGACAGGGCTACCTGCCGGGAGCTACAAGCTCAAGGCGAAGCTGTTGAACAAGGACAAAACGGGGGTGTTGGAGAAGAGCATGACGGTCCACATCTACGGGAACATGACCACCACCGTGACTGGCACGAACTTTGAGTTTCTGGCGAAGGATTTTAAGGTGGGGGACCCGGCGGTATACGGGGGCTGGACTGGGGAGTATACCACTGACAAGGACAATGACCTTATCAAGAGCATCACCCTCACGGGGAAATCGAAGACTATCCTCATCGGCCGCAAGCCGAATCAGCAGGTCAGCCTGAAGATAGACAGCAACGGCGATCTCCAGTTCCGGGACAATGTGGGCCGGGGCGTCCCCATAGGCAGCTATGCGGAGTTCCAGTTGATTAACACCGATGACAACAGAAGCGGCCGCTACATTCAGGAAGCGGACCTGGACCTGATGGGTTCCTCAACACAGCAATGGACGCCGGTGACCCTTGGAGGAGGGACCTTCGACGGCGACGACAAGGCTATCAGCAACCTGTATATATCCTACATGGGGGGCGGCTTAAACAACCAGGGCCTCTTTGGGTATGTTGAACACGGCGTTGTGTCAAATGTGCATATAGCGAGCGGTACCGTTGCCGACTACGCCATTGACGGCGGTGGTGGGGGCAGCAGTATCGCCGGCGTGGCGGGGTCCATCTACGACGCCACCATCCAAAACTGTTCCAACAACGCCACAATTAATGGCTTTAACTCCAGCTCCAATATGGGCGGCGTGGTGGGGTACAGCCGCGGAGGCTATGTCACCAACTGCTTCAACACCGGCTCCGTTACCGGCCGCAACAGTATCGGCGGCGTGGTGGGTTATTCTTATTCGTGGAGCGGGATCAAAGCCTGCTCCAACAGCGGCAAGGTTAAAGGCTATGAGAATATCGGCGGCGTACTTGGGTCTAATGGCTCTAACAGCCATGTCAAAGCCTGCTCCAACACCGGCGAGGTTTACGGTTTTACAAATGTCGGCGGCGTGCTGGGGCTACTCGAATCCAATGAAATCGTCGCCTGCTACAACACCGGCAACATTACTAATGGTTACGACGCCGTCGGCGGCGTGGTAGGGAGGAACCGTACCGGCGCCGTCATCGCCTGCTACAACACCGGCTCCATTTGCAAAAATCTACCTGGTGACCTCTTTAATGCCGGCGGCGTGCTGGGGTTCAACGGCAAGGACCCCAGTTACATCTCCATCATCGGCTGCTACTGGACCGATATAGCTGATGACCGTGCAGTCGCAGGCGTTGGATCCCACAGTTCCGGCAGGCCCGCCGGCCCCACCTCGCAGTTCAGCTTCGCCTATTGGCCCACCGTCGACACCAATACCGATATCGGCAACGAGCTCTACCTCAAGGAATGGGGTATCGGCGACGGCAGCGATAACGGCAAATACTGGAAGAACCTGGGCAACAACTTGACCATATTCAACACGAACCCGGCATATCCCAAGCTCTATTGGGAGTAATAAAAAGGCTGCGGGCAAGTTCCTGGACGAAAAAGGCGCCGGGCGCCTTTTTCGTCTTGGAGTTTGGCGGAGCCAAACTCCAGGGCTGGGGGACGCGGGAGCTGGGGAGGCCCACAGTGGAAAAACAGGGCTCACCGGCAAAGCAGAATCACTATACAAGCCGTATCGTATCGGAGGCTTGTATGCACAGAAAAACTATGGCAGGAAAGGGCCGGCCCTTTCTGCTATGCGGAAACGGCTATCTTCTCCCGCACCATCTCACCGACAATCTGGGCGGGGGTTTTGTGTTCCGCTTCGTTTTCGTTGCCAAGGTAATTCATGGTGAGGGCATCGTAGCCCATAAGCCGGGCTTCGCGCTGGCTCAAAAAGCCCGTCCCATTGGGGCCCAGGGTAAGGTCGGCGCGGCTTATCTCATCGTCCAGGGCCCGGGCTTCTGCGGACTGGTAAGTCCGTGCATCGTTCATTCGTTCCATAATCATCTCCAACTATACCATAAATCCGCCATTCCCGCCACTACCAACAAAAGGCAGGAAAGGGCGACCCGCCATGGTCGGCAGGCACCTTTTTGGAGGGGGAACGCCGGGCGCCGGGAGCCGAAATGGTGGGGAAGTCCGGCCGTTGGCCTGGGTCCCCCCGGTTATGAAAGATACATGCACATGAAGACGGGTATACCCCTCCCCACGCCCGATTTGCCGATAAGTACAGGGCACTAAATTTATACCGCCTACTCTATCAGCATATATTCGTTGAAGTACAGTATTTCTATCTGCCCCAGCCGGAGTATGGCATTGTACCGGGACAGGAGTTCCGCCTTTATTTCAGCCTCGCTTTTGCGGCCCAGCTCTTCTACGCTGAGCGCGGCAAAATAGGCGATGCTGATGTTCCGGAGCTCCTTGAGCCGGGAAACCAGTTCCTCCGAGAAGGGCCGGTCGCCGGGGTAATAGGGGAAGGCTGCCTGGAGGATCACCATCCCCGGATTGGGCGCGGCGGTGGGGCAGCGGAGACGGCCCAGGCCGGTAAAGATATTCGCGTCACCGGCGGACAAGGGCGCGGCGGGGGAAACCGGCGGGGATGCGGCGGCCTTGGGTCGGAGTATCAGGGCATAGAGGGAACCCCCCAGGATGACCAGAACCAGAAACAAAACGATGACCAGGAGAACACGGTAGAAAATCAGTAAGGGCCGGGACTTTCGCTCTGGGGACCGGGGCCCGGAAGGCCGGTATTCAATACGGGGCATATTATATCAGGCGGATGCCCGCCTCCTCGAAACGCCGGAGGACCTCCAGGTTCACCGCGTTGATGGTTCCCCAGTAATCGGCCTGCTTGGTAATATAGTAGACAAAGGTGATTTGGCAGACCAGACCGCCTACGGAGGCCAGGGCCGCGATGGGCTGGCCTTCCAGGCCGGGGACGGTATTGTGGATATTCCTCAGCAGGTCAATCCCCTGGGCAATCTTTTCGCCGGTGTTATCCCCCCGAACCCTTATGGTCTGGGTGATCTTGGAATGGGGGGCGGAGCTGACGTTCTCTATGGGGGTGGCGGCGAAGAGGCTGTTGGGGATAACCACGGTGCGGTTTTCCAGGGTTCGCAGCCGGGCGGTCCGTATCCCAATTTCGGTGATAACCCCATCGTAATCGCCTATCTTTATCCGGTCGCCCAGCCGGAAGGGCTTATCCACAAAGACCGTGATGGACCCAAAAAAGTTGGAAAGCGTATCCTTGGAGGCCAGAGCCAGGGCGGCGCCTCCCAAACCAAGCCCGGCCAATAGGGCGCTGATATTGTAGCCCAGGACCCGCAGGACCAGGACGGCCGCGATGATCCAAACAAGGGTTGTAAAGAAGTTCCGCAGCAAAGGCTGCAGGGATGTCTCCCCCTTAAGGAGCGCCCCCCCTTTGCCGGGCACATAGTGATCAACAATGGCGCCGAAGATCCTGTTTATGCCCAGGCTAAAAAACAGGATCAGAAGAATATACAGGATACGGTCCGTCCAAAGTGACACCCCTGGGGACATTCCCAGTTGTTTCAGCCCCAGATGTATACCCCCCAAGGTAACGCCGATAACCAGGGGCAGCCGGATTCCGTCTATGATCAGATCATCAAGCTTGGATTTGGTCTTGGAACAGGCGTGTTTTAGTATGGCCGCCATGATCCAGGAGCAGATCTTCCCGGCCACAAAGCCCCCGGCGATAAAAGCCGCCGCCAGGAACCATTGTTTCACCGGGCGCCCCAATAAAATGTAACTCCATAAATCCTGCATATACTCCCCTGGGATCCCTTCCTTTTTTTATTGTTAAAGAATATTATGACACTTAGCATACCATTTTTAAGGAGTTATTACCATGTTCGTACAACGGAATTCAATGGGAACTGAAAAAAAGGAAAAAATGAGGGGTGGTGAAGGGATCGTTAACTTCACCTATTTTGTGCCGAGCGATACGGAAAAGAACGCCCGTATGCTGGCGGAACTGTCCCTGGAACCCGGGGCGTCCATAGGCTACCATAAGCATGATAATGAAACCGAATACTTCATCTTTATTTCCGGTACCGGCACTGCCAATGACAATGGTACGGAGGTCTCCGTAAAGCCCGGGGATGTGATCATCACCGGCAACGGCGCTTCTCACGGTGTCAAAAATACCGGTTCCGTCCCCCTGGTGCTTAACGCCCTGATAGTTACGCATTAAGGAGGTACACCCATGTGCGGCATCGTCGGATATATCGGGGCGGAAGAGACAGCCCCAATTCTCATTAAGGGCCTTAGACGGCTGGAGTACCGGGGTTACGACTCCGCGGGGATCGCCGTTTTAGGCAGGGCCGGTTTGACGATTCGGAAGTCCAAGGGCGCCCTAAAAAACCTGGAAGAGAAGATTGCCGGTGAACTGGGGACAGGCGGCCTGGACGGTACCATGGGTATAGGGCATACCCGCTGGGCAACCCACGGTGAACCCTCCGACATTAACTCCCACCCCCATACTGATGTATCCGGTAAAATCGCCGTGGTCCACAACGGGATCATAGAAAACCACGCCAAACTCAAAGCATGGCTTATGGAGCACGGGGTTATCTTCCTCAGCGAAACCGACACCGAGGTTATCGCCCATCTTATTAACTTCTATTATAAAGGTGATTTACTGCAGGCCGTGATTGGGGCGCTGAAACGGCTTGAGGGTTCCTATGCCCTGGGGATCATCTGTGAGAATGATCCGGATCGGATCATCGCGGTTCGCAAGGAAAGTCCCCTGGTGGTTGGGGCGGGTAAGGGGGAAAACCTCATCGCCTCGGACGTACCGGCACTGCTGGAATATACCCGGGAAGTCTACTACCTGGAGGATCGGGAAATCGCCGTACTCTACCGGGACCGGATAGAGTTCTACAACGAAGAGGGCGAACAGCGTCAACGGGAAAGCCGGCATGTGGAGTGGGACGCCGCCGCCGCCGAAAAGGGCGGTTACGAGCACTTCATGATCAAGGAAATTCACGAACAGCCCAAGGCCCTGCGGGATACCCTGCGGGCACGGATTAAAACTGCAGGTACAAAAACTATCAACCTGGAAGAGATCGGTTTCGATGCTTCCTGGGCAAAGGCGGAACGGGTGGTTATCGCCGCCTGTGGTACGGCATGGCACGCCGGGGTTATCGGCAAGTAT
Organism: Treponema primitia ZAS-1; assembly: GCF_000297095.1. Taxonomy (NCBI): domain Bacteria; kingdom Pseudomonadati; phylum Spirochaetota; class Spirochaetia; order Treponematales; family Treponemataceae; genus Treponema; species Treponema primitia. The sequence continues at coordinate 10,803 of NZ_AEEA01000181.1, forward strand.
GCCTTCGAAAAGTTTGCCCGGATCCACACGGAGGCGGAGATCGCCTCGGAGTACCGCTACCGGAACCCCATATTCAACCCCAAGGATATTTTCCTTATCATAAGCCAGTCCGGAGAAACCGCGGATACCCTTGCTGCCATGCGTATGGCTAAAAAAGGCGGCGCCCGGATCATCGCCATTACCAATGTTGTGGGTTCCACCCTGGCCCGGGAAGCGGACCTGGTAATGTCCACCCTGGCGGGACCGGAGATCGCCGTGGCATCCACCAAGGCCTTTACCACACAGCTTATGTGCGTTTATCTCATCGCCCTCCAGCTTGGACGGCTCCGGGAAACCATCGGCATACCGACCGGTATGAACGATACTGAACTGGCTGCCCATATCGAAGCCCTGGAAAAACTGCCGGAGCAGGCGGAGCGTATCCTTGCAGGAAAGGAGGATATTCAGCGTTTTGCCTCCCTCCAGTTCAACAAGTCCAAGGTCTTCTACATGGGCCGCCTCTTCGATTACGCAGCGAGCCTGGAAAGCGCCCTAAAGCTCAAGGAGATAAGCTATACCCATTCGGAGGCCTTTGCCGCCGGAGAACTGAAACACGGCCCCATCGCCCTGGTCGATGAAACTACCCTGGTTACCGCCCTGTGTACCCAGCCGGCGCTGTTTGACAAGATGGATTCCAACATAAAAGAAGTAAAGGCCCGGCACGCCGCCACCGCGGTGATCACCTACGAAGATGTGGATTACTTTGATAGCACTGCGGATCAGGTTTTCCATATACCCCGGACCCTGGAGAGTCTTTCTCCCATCCTGGCGATTATCCCCTGTCAGCTTTACGCGTATTACTGTTCGGTCCTTCGGGGCCTCGATCCTGATAAACCGAGGAATTTGGCAAAATCGGTGACCGTAGAATGAAAAGCAACAGGGTCTAGCGTTGGCCTCCCCTGTACGGTGGGATAACCGGGCCATTTTTTATCTTTTATGGCCCCTGATAATTGAGCAGATCCTGGGGGTTACCATGGGCATCGCCGATACGGTGATGGTCAGCTCCGTGGGGGAATACGCTGTCTCCGGGGTATCCCTGGTGGACGTTATCAACAATCTGCTTATCCTGGCCTTTGCCGCCCTTGCCACGGGCGGTTCTGTGGTGGTAAGCCAATACATAGGCCGCAGGGATACTAAAAACTCCGCCAGTGCTGCCAGGCAGCTTATCTATGCTAATACCATCATTTCTATTGTTATTACCCTGGCAGCACTGATTGTGCATACCTGGATTCTGCGGCTGGTCTATGGAAATGTCGAAGCCGATGTGATGAAAGCGGCCCGGACCTACTTTTGGATCACCGCCCTGTCCTATCCCTTTCTTGCGATCTACAACTCCGCTGCGGCCCTCTTCCGCGCCATGGGTAACAGCAGGGTTCCCATGCTTATCGCCCTGCTGGTAAATTGCATGAACATCGGGGGAAACGCTATTTTTATCTTCGGCCTTCATATCGGGGTCGCCGGAGCGGCCCTGTCCACCCTCATTAGCCGTGTGGTTGCGGCGGTAATACTCCTGTTCCTGCTCATATCCGGCGCCCACAGTTCCGGTCCCGCATCATTGAAGGGTTTATCCGCTTTCCGCCTGGATCCCCGGATGATCCGTAATATCCTGAACATAGGCGTTCCCAGCGGGGTGGAAAATTCCATGTTCCAGTTCGGTAAAATCCTGGTTTCCCGTATCTTTACCAGCTTCGGTACCGCGGCTATCGCGGCGAATGCCATTGTTTCGGTGACCAATTCCCTGTCCTTTATGCCCGGACAGGCCTTCGGCATTGCCCTTCTGACCATCGTTGGACAGTGCGTAGGCGCCGGGGATTATGAGGGGGCCAAACGGTACGCCGGAAAAATACTAAAACTGTGCTATGTGGTACTTATTATTCTGAATGGTTCAATGCTTATCTTTATGGATCCCCTGATAAGCCTGTTTAATTTAAGCGCCGAAGCGCAAACCCTGGCTAAAGGTTATATGCGGGTACAATGTATCAGCGCTTCCCTTTTTTGGACCCTGGGTTTTACTCTGCCCAATGCCCTGCGCGCCGCCGGAGATGTACAGTACTGTATGGTCGTGGGCGCCGCCACCATGTGGCTCGTCCGGGTAATAGCAGCTTACATCCTGGCTTACCCCCTTGGGTTTGGCTCCTTGGGGGTATGGATCGCCATGGGCTTGGACTTCGTCGCCAGAACTGTCCTCTATACTACGCGCTGGGTTCGAGGCAAGTGGCAGTACAAGACGGTTATCGGCGAAGGGTAATGTATAGGCGTCTGTCGGCAAATCGGGCGTGGGGAGGGGTGTACCCGACTTCATGTGCATGTAGAGTCTGCCTATGGAGCCCCTGCGGGTCTCCGCCGGCAGGGAATTCCATATACATGAAGCCGGGTACACCCCTCCCCACGCCCGCTTGTGTCACAGAACGGAATTCGGCGCTGGGCACAACAATATAAACGTAATTCTTCTTTGCGGGTCATTGTTCCTACGTTTATAAATTATTCTTTGCTGTTTTTTTTGTTTCGAAAATTTGCTTTAGGCTTTCGGTATAGGGCGGACGGGCTATGCCGTATTCGGTGATAATGCCGGTGATTAGTTCGTTGTCAGCAAAATCAAAGGCGGGATTGTATACCTTTACTCCTTCCGGGGCCATACGCTCTTTGTACCACATCTCCGTTACTTCTTCTGCGGGGCGCTCTTCAATTACGATATCCTCGCCTTTTGCAATCGACATATCTATTGTAGAAGTGGGGGCGCATACATAGAAGGGGACACCGTAATATTTGGCCAGGATTGCCACACCGGAAGTGCCGATTTTATTCGCCACATCACCGTTGGCGGCCACCCGGTCGCAGCCCACAAAAACTATCTGTACCCAGCCGTTTTTCATTACCTGGGACGCCATATTGTCGCAGATTACCGTGGTATCCACCCCGTTCGCCACCATCTCGAAGGCCGAGAGCCGGGCGCCCTGCAGCAGAGGACGGGTTTCATCGGTGAATACCTTGAAATTATACCCCTTCTCGCGGCCAAGATGGACAGGCGCCAAGGCGGTGCCATACTTCACCGCGGCCAATTGTCCGGCATTACAGTGGGTAAGAATACCGCAGCCATCCTTGATTAGACCAAGGCCGTATTCGCCTATGGAACGGCAGGCCCAAATGTCCTCGTCACGAATTTTGACGGCTTCCCGGTGGAGCGCTTTTTTAAGATCCGGAATAGGCAAGGCGGAATTCGCCTGCGCCGCCTCATCCATGCGGTTAAGCGCCCAGAATAGATTTACTGCGGTAGGACGGGCGCTCGCCAGATAGTCCTTAGCTTTTTTAAACTGGGCATAAAAACTATCGTAGGTATCAGAACGGATTTCCTTTGCCGCGAGATACAGCCCGAAAGCCGCGGTAACTCCAATTGCCGGCGCTCCCCTTACCTGCAGGATATAAATAGCCCTGTGGATATCTTCCTGTTTGGTAAGGGATATTATTTCCACCTTTCCCGGCAGTTTGGTTTGATCGACAATAACCAGAGCGCTTTTTTCATCATCCAGGGCGACGGTTTCATAATTCAGAATATTTTGAGCCATCACAGTATCCTCCTTTATACTTCGCGATAGAATTTAATTAAAATTACTGAATGTTTATTAAACTATATTTATCTAATAGATTTTGTAAGTGTCTCATTGGATTGTTTAAATGTCAAGGAGGAGTTTAAATACTTATTCACCGAATTAATCGACAAATCGGGAGAGGGGATGGGCACACCCGGCGTTCGCGCGCATGTAGAACCTACCTACGGAGCCCAGTAGGTCTCCTCCGGCAGAGAATTCCATATGCACTCAGCCGGGTGTGCCCATCCCCTCTCCCGCTTGTGTCAATTAAAAAAGTAACTGTCACCCTACATTACACAGCCACCGGGCTTACACCGGAAGAGTCTAAAAAGATTTAGCAAACCCGATCTTTACGATCCCTCATTCTTCCCAAACCCGCCCCACGCCCGGTTTGTCGACAAAGTACAAAAAAAGGGGTATTCAGCAAAAACAATATGGGATACACTCACCAACCAGGGAGATGCTATGTCCGATTCGGATGACGGAGCTAGTGATAAAATGATAGATTTGCGGAGCGATACGGTAACAGGCCCCACCGATGCTATGCGTAAGGCCATGGCAAACGCCGAGGTGGGGGATGATGTATACGGCGATGATCCCACCATCAATAAACTTGAAAAGCTGGGCGCGGAGATCAGCGGTAAGGAAGCGGCAGTTTTTGTGCCCTCCGGTACCTTTGGCAACCAACTGGCCCTCTTTACCTGGTGCAAGCGGGGTACCGAGGTGCTCCTTGGGGAGGAGTGCCACATCATCCAGCACGAAGCCGGGGCGGCTTCGATTATCGCCGGGATACAAACCCGGCCTATTCACGCCCCGGACGGAGTTTTGCGGCCCGAGGCTCTCCGGCAGCGGCTGCGGAAGGCGGATCTCCACGCTCCGGCTACATCCCTTATCTGCCTGGAAAATGCCCACTCCCTGGGCCGGGTGGTGTCACTTGCCGATATGGATGCCGTGCGGACCGTGGCGGATGAGTGGGGACTCCCGGTTCATCTGGACGGCGCCCGGCTCTTCAACGCCGCCGCCGCACTAAAGGTGGAGGCCCGGGAAATCGCCGCCCGTGCAGACTCGGTGATGTTCTGCCTGTCTAAGGGGCTCTGCGCCCCGGTTGGTTCCCTATTGGCGGGAAAGCGGGATTTTGTCGAGGCCGCCCGGTACAAGCGGAAGATCATGGGCGGCGGAATGCGTCAGGCAGGAATACTGGCGGCAGCGGGGATCATCGCCCTGCAGGAACAGACAAAGCGGCTGGCGGAGGACCATGGACGGGCGAAACGGCTGGCCAGGGAACTTGGGGCTATCCCGGGTGTTGTTACAAAGCCGGAAGAGGTGGATATCAACATGGTTTTCTTTTCATTTCTCCCCGCAAGGGATGGGGGTATCGCCAAGGGTATCGTAGATTTTTTCGCCAAGCGGAATATCGTGATCAGCCCACCGGATCAGGGGGTGTTCCGCTTTGCCACCCATTACTGGATAGGGGACAGCGAAACCGATGCTGTCCTGGAGGCTTCCCGGGAAGCCTTCGGAAAATTATTTAAGGGGATAGTATCATGAGTGTCTACGAGGAACGCCGGAAAAAACTATACGAATGGATGGTCAATGAACGGATCTCCATGGCCATGTTCGAGGATACCGAAGGCCGCAGGGATCCTGCGATCCGCTGGATGACCGGCCAGCCATCGGACGCACTTCTCTTCCTGAGCGCCGAGGGAAAGTCCCTCCTGGTTCCCTGGGACGCGAATATGGCGGCCATCTACGCCCAGGTGGATGTCGTTATCCCCTACAGCGAATTTGAACGAGGTTCGGTTAAAGCCCTGCAGGGTGCGGCGGCACTTTTCAAGCTCCCCCTGGGTTCACGGGTGGAAATTCCCCCGGTTACTTCCTATACGAACTTTCTCAAATACGTAGGAGATGCCGGCGAATACGATATTCTCTGCCGAAACAATGGGACCCACGGAGAAGCGGAAAGCCTCCGGGCGATAAAGGACGAGGAAGAACAGGGGATCTACCGCAAAGCTGGGGCGATCACCAACGAGCTTATCGATCTGCTGGAAACCAACATTACTGCGGGCAGGCTCCCCACGGAAATTGACGTGGTATTCTTTATTGAGGCGGAGTGCCGTAAACGGGGCTGCGAAGGTACGGGCTTTGAAACCCTGGCCGCCGGCGCCGGGCGGAGCTTCGGCATCCACGCCTTCCCCGCCTATACCGCCGAACCCTTCGCCGGGCCCGGTCTGTCCATCCTGGACTTCGGCCTCAAGTACCGGGGCTACACCACCGATGTAACCCTCAGCTTTGCTAAAGCTCCCCTGAGCCCGGCCCAGGAAAAGATGCTCTCCCTTACGGAAAAGGCCTACGCAAAGGCTCTTTCAATGGTTAAGGACGGGGTCTATACCCGGGAAATCAGCTTGGCGGTGGACGCTATTTTCGGCAAAACCCGAAAGGCCATGCCCCATGCCCTGGGCCACGGCATCGGCCTGGAAGCCCACGAAGCGCCCCACCTGCGCAGCCGGCAGGACAATACCTGGCAGCTCCGACCGGGGATGGTCTTTACCCTGGAACCGGGACTTTACGATCCCGTTCACGGCGGCTGCCGTCTGGAAAACGACATACTCCTCACCGATTCGGGCCCGGAGCTTCTTACCAATGCACGGATAATCAGATTTTAGGAACCCCCAAAGGGTCCCCCAGCCTGCCACTCCGGCAAGTGAATCCACCGGGCAATCTCCATCTTCGTACTATAAACACAGGCGTACCCCTCCCCACGTCCGGTTTTGAGTATACTAACTCTATATACTATAACAACTTATATTGAGGTAGAGACATTGCTCAGCTCTTCAACAACCCCGGATACCTTTGCATCCGCTTCGGCAATAAATTCTGCCTCGGCGCCAGTACTGTCCGTATAACGGAGGACAAAAAGAGGGCTTTTGGCAAAAAATATTCTCTTAAAAAGAGATTTTTCTACACGCAGTTCCGCTTGGAGGATATGATCCCGGGGGATGAAAAGGGTCTTTTCCTTGGGAGGATCGCCCCCGGTGGAAGCCCGGGAAAGGACCTGCAGCCAGCCTTCGTGGGGAAAGTGGTGAAACCGGAACCCCCCTGATGTGGCTATCAAAAGGCCCCAAAGCGGGTAATCGTACTCCGGCCAGCCGGAAAGGTATTGTCCCAGGGCATAGGAATGGACCTTTTCCCCTAACGCCGCTTCATATTTTTTCCAGAACTCATCCGGATCGACATTCTTCTTTCCAAACATAGCTTCCCAATCTCCTGATTAAGTCTAACAGGGACTTACCCTATTTGTAAATGTAGTAAAAAACGGATACACTCTATACTATGGCAGATTTTGATGTTTCCAAACCTTGGGTAATTCTGATCCCCGCCAAAACTGGCCCTGCAAAGCGGGGGGCGGAAGAATTGTCCCGGATAATAGACCTGCTCCGCCGTCAGGCAGGGCTTAGCCTGCCCTCCCCCGGGATTATCGACGATTCCCAGCCCGGACCGGCTACCGATGTTCCCGAAATTTTACTAAACTGTTCCGCTGCCGATTCGTCCGATCCGGTAAGCAAAAACGGCTTTGCCTGGCGGACCGGTACAAACCGTATCGAAATCTACGGCAATTCCCCCCGGGGCCTCTGTAATGGGCTCTTCAATTTCCTTGCCGCCCTAGGATTCCGCTGGCCCGAACCCGGCAAGGAAGAAATTCCACGGGCAACACCCGGGATACTAAGCTATCCTCTGGCGGAAGCTTCGGCCCTCCGGACCGATACGGAGGACCCCGCTTTGCGGAAACGACTCCTCTTAACCCGGCGAAAGAACCGGGAAGCGGTCCTTATCTGGGCCGCCCGGAATTGTTTTGACGCACTGGTTGTTCCCGTGCGGAAATTGCCCTTACCCAGGGACCGATCCCTGTTCGATCTGGCAGCCCAATACGCCCTGGATATCGAGCTTAGCCGGGAACTTTCATCATTGATAAGCAGGAAACTTTTTTTCTTCCGGCGGGAACTCTTCCGTATGGAGGAAGGACGGCGAAAAAAAGAAGGGCTTTTCTGCGTTACCAATCCTAATACTATTACTTTGATACAGAAAAACGCCGCCCGCCTGTTTTCCAAGACGGAGGTTACCATCTTCCACCTCTGGCCCAGCCTGACAAAGAAAACCCACTGGTGTTCCTGTCCCAGCTGCCGGGCCTTCTCCCCGGAGGAGCAGAACCGCATTGCCATCAATGCTGCGGCAGATTCACTCATAAAAATTAATCCCCTGGCACGGCTCTCCTTCTACGAACCCCGGAGCGAAACTACGGAACAAAACAATACGTTGGAACAGAGGGGGTATATCGCCCCCAGACCAAATACCTTCCGGCTGAACAATTTACCTGAGGCATACCACCAATGAATACTATTGTATTGATCGAAGATCACGAAATGATGCGGAGGGGGATCTCGGAGTGGATCACCGATACCGGCCAGTGGAAGGTAGTTGGGGAAGCTGCCTCCCTGGATGAAGCTCATGTCCTCTTTGACAGCTACCCTGAGCCGCCTGATCTGGTGCTTCTGGACATCAGCCTCCGGAAAGATTTTGGCCTGGATCTCATCCCCTGGCTAAAAGAAAAATACCCCTGCGCCGCAGGAGAAAACAGTAAACCTGCTATCCTTGTCTATTCGGTTTATCAGGGTTACACCCTTATACAGGAAGCAATGAGAAGGGGCGCCCTGGGTTATGTGTGCAAGACCAATAGTGACGCCGAATTCGCCACAGCTATAGAATCGGTACTACTGGGGAAACGCTACATTGATCAGAATCTGACACAAAAAATCTTTGCCGTTCCGGACATTCTGATTGGCCTTACCAAACGGGAGCGGGAAATATTTTCTCTTGTCCAAAACGGTATGGACAACCGCGGCATAGCAAAAACACTCGCCATCCATCGGGGTACCGTGGAAAACTACATCAGCCGGCTCTACGATAAAACCGGCGCTAAAAACCGTGAGGATCTGAAAAAACTGTAGGGGTGTTCTTCTAGGCTTCTACGATGAGCCCTTCCCGGGCCATGAGGATCTCCATGCCGGTTTTTTTCGTGACCATTCCCCGGAATTCCGTTTCAAAGGCCGCAAGCTGCGTATCCGTGCGGTGAGGATCGTGGTGAAAGAGAACCAGCTTCTTAACCCCCGCCTTTTGGGCAGCCGCAATGGCGTATTCGTAGGTGGAGTGGCCCCAGCCTATCTTGTCCGCCTCGTATTCGCTGGAAGTATACTGGCTGTCATGGATGAGCACATCGGCGTTCCGGAAAAAGTTGAGTACCTTTTCGTTTTCTTCCCGGGCCGCCTGTTCACCCTCCCTGGCGGCATCCTCGTCATAGTGGGGATCCTGAGGATTGGTAGGGAAAAGGTTTCGGAAAGGCTCTGTGTCATAGGCAGTAACGATGGATTTACCCTGGTATTCAAAACGATAGCCCAGACAGAGTACGGGATGGTTCAGGTACTTGGTCCTTACCCGCAGGCCGTCACCCAGATCCAGGGTAGTTTCTTTAATCTGATCGTATTCAAGGTGAGCAGCCAGATCGCTTAACCGTACCGGCCAGTACCGGTAGGAAAGCTGCGTTCCAATGATAGATTCCATGGTATCATCTTCGTAAGAGACAGGCCCGCGGATACGCAGTTTTGTTGTTGGCATAAAGAGGGGGGCAAACAAGGGAAAGCCCATAATATGATCCCAATGGGTGTGGGTAACAAAAATATCCGTATCAATGGGACCTTTTTTACAATCGTTGTCCAGGAGCCACTCGCCCAGGACCCGTATCCCCGTCCCCAGATCTACGATAGACAGCTTTTCGTCCGCCCGGATTTCCAGACAGGCGGTATTACCCCCAAACTCAACCGTGGAAGCTCCCGGACAGGGGATGGAACCCCGGCTGCCCCAAACGCGAACACTTAACATAGCGGTACCCTCATAGCTTAAGAAAAATCTGGGCTTTTTCTATTTCGTTATCAACGATGGGTTTAATATTTTCAAGCGCTTCCCAGTTTAGCCCAAGAGTTTCCAAAACCACCGCGTCAATCTTTTCAGGATGGCAGTCTCCGGAAAAACCTATCTTCATAAGTGATGCAAAATGATTAGCCGCAGCAACACTGTAGAGCAGATCCTTATGATCCCCCGCATATTCGGCACAATTATGATGGTGGATCACCGCATCCCCCAGGGCGCCCTCAATGCGCCATGCCTCTACCACCCTTTTCCCCACCTCGTTATGGTTGGTCCCCATGTTTTCAGTTTCCGCCTGGAACAGGGAGAGTCCCTTCAAATCCGCATCCTTGATGGCGAGCAGGTAGTCCCTGGGCAGTACCCCGTTCAGGGGTATCTTTCCTATGTCGTGGAGCAGGCCCGCGGTAAAATACTCCTCCAGCAGACTGGGATCAACGCCCCTTTTTCCGGCAATGAGCTTCGCCGCCACCCCCACGCAGAGTGAATGCCGCCAGTACCCCTCACAATCAAGCCCCTGAGATTCCTTTGGGTTGAATTGCCCAATGACAGCCGAGGAAAGGGCGAGGTTTTTTACGGTGTTGATCCCCAGCATGATGATAGCCCGGACCAGACTCGTAACATGCTGTTCCAGGCCGTAGTACGCTGAATTGATAAGCTTGAGCACCCGGCCCATCAAAACGGGGTCCAGGGAAATTACATGATTAAGATCCGCCGGACTCATATGGGGATTATTACAGATCTCCAACACCTTGGACAGGGTGGTGGAGAGGCTGGGCATATTCTTTATATAGTCATCGATTTTCTGGTTTAAGGCTTCATCCATTTGGATTTTCCAAAGTATCAATGATGAACTTCATTTCCATATGGGCATCGCTATGTAAAAAATCATCCTGCTCCGAATCCGGCAGGGCTTCGGTCAGGGTCATCAGGTATCGCATCAAACCGAGTAAATCACCCGCTGCTGCGGTCTCCGGTTCAGAAGCAGAAACCGGAGCCGACACTTCTGCTGCGGGATCCGGTTCGGGAGCGAGTGCCGACACTTCTGCTACGGGATCCGGTTCGGGATCCGGTGCTGGCGCTTCCGCTACGGGAACCGGTTCGGGAGCAGGGGCCGACACCTCTGCTGCGGGAACAGGTTCGGATACCGGCGTTTCCGCTGCGGGAACGGGAGCTCCCCCCTCAGCTGCAGCTTTAGCCGCCGCCTTAGCCTCCCGGGCTTTCGCCAGGGCTATGGCGCCGGGATGGGTGGACTTCGCTTTCGCCACAGGAGGCGCCTCGGCGGCGGCAGGGGGCGGGACCAGGTCCAGCCAGTACCGGGACTCGGGGGGCTCGATTATAAAGCGGTCGTAATTATCGGTACCCGCCTCGGCGGGATTCATGGTTGTTATTTTTTCAAAAATATTTTTCGCCTCTTCGTCGTTCCCCTGTATGCCCTGGATCGCCCCTTCAATACGCAGGGCATGGATATTGTCAGGGTCCTTCTCCAGAATCGCCCGGGCCTGATCCAGAGCTTCATCGTGGCGTTCCAGTTTTTGGTAGAGCGCCGCCAGACGGGTTCTGACCTCCCAATTCGTTGGGACAAGATCCGCCAAACGTTCCAGTTCTTCCAGGGACTCGGCAAAGTTGCCCAAATCTTCCAGGGCGCGGGACAGGTTCAACGCAGCATTGACATATTTGCTGTCTATCTCAAGCGCAGCGCGGTACTTTTTGATGGCGTCCTTATGGCGGCCCTGATCCGCCAGGACCACACCTTTGTTGTTCAACGCTTCGGTATTGGAGGGATCAAATTTCAAAACCCTGGAGAAAGTCCGGTTAGCGGCGGCATAGTCTTCCTGCTTAAACAGAACCAGCCCCAGGGCATTCATGGCTTCAAGCCAACCGGGGTGGAGGCGAAACGCCGCTCGGTACCGCGGCACCGCCTTATCCGGCTGTTCCATGGTCTCCAAAGCAATGGCAAGATTAAAGTGCAGGACCGGGTTTTCCTTGTCCAGGTTTTTCCCCTTACGGAAAGCGGCGAGGGCCTTCTTCCCGTTCCCAAGCCTGCTCTGGGCTATCCCCAAAAGGTTATGGGCCGCCGTGTATTCAGCGTCAATCTCAAGGGCGGCCCGCAGATTATCCACCGCGTCCGTGAACTTTCCGTCCCGGAGAAACATTCGGGCCCGCTTTGTTAAATCCTGTACATCCTGCGCGCTCATTCAACCATCCTTAAGGGGCGGGCCGATACTTCCCGGGAGAACACCCCTGCGTTTGCAGGGTTCGACCGATCATAGACTGCCACGGCGAAATAGTACAGTACGCCGTTTTTTAGGCCGTCAATACGGACGGAAGTTCTCTTCCCAACATTTATTGGCGATACTCCAAGTATAGCACTTTCTCCAAAATATTCCCCGGACGCGGTGCCGAAATACACCAGATATCCGCTTACATCCGAGTCAGGACTGGCCCTCCAGGAAATGTCCACCGCGCCGTCCCTTGCCAAGGCGGTCACCATGGAAGGAGGCAGGGGCGGATCGTCCCGCTGGTACACCACCCGGATCTCGTCCAGGTAGGGCGCAGCCTCCCCATCACCGCTTGGGTAGAAGGCCGCCGCCAACTGGACATACCGGCCCCGGATATCCCCGGTAAAATCCGTTCCCGGTTCAAAGGGCTGCCATCCCGAATCAGCCCACTGGTAGGGGGTATCCGCCGCCCGGATAAAAAACTGTACCATAGAATTATTAGCAAAGCGGAACCTTCCGGAACCGACATATTCATTCTGCATGATGCCCCCGGCCTTGGGATTCCGGCCGCCGGGAGAGAAATTGCCCCCCAGGGCTTCCACCTTCAAAACCTGGCTGTTCCGTTCACCCAAATCCAGGGGTCTCGTTTCTATACGTCCGCCCTGAAGGGGATATTTGGATAGCAGGGGGGTTTCGTTATACCGGCTGTAGACCCGGAATTCGTCCATAAGTCCGGCAAAACGTCCGCCCAGGACCATGGTTCCCCCATCGCCCGCCATGGGAGCGTAGACTTCGCCCCCTTCCCGGCCGGTGGTGGTTGCATAGACCACCCCTTCAAGGCGTCCGTCCACCAGGTATTCCAGGAGGCCCGTATCAGAATCAAAGCGGATAAGGTGGTGGCTCCAGGTCCGGGGAAGCACCGGGGAACCGCTCAGGTTAAGGGTCATCTGTTTGCCGTCATCGGGGGAACTGAAAAAATCCAGAAAAGACCAGTTAAGCCGGTTCCTCGCCGCAATACACTGTATACGCTGAAAGGTCTTTCCCCCCTGCCTGGTCTGCCGGGTTGCGCTCCAGGAGAGCAGCTGTTCGCCGTTTTCCATATTGAGGGGATAAAGCCAGAACTCTATGCTGAAATCCTTAAAATGCTGGCCCGAATAGAGCAGCGCCTCCGGTGAACGGGGGCTGATAACCAGGGGGCCTTCCATTTCCTCTAGGGCTTGCCGGGGAGAATCGCCGGAGAAAAGGGCCGCCCCGGTTCCTGCCCGGGACCAGCGGTAATTTACCCCGCTCAGGGCCGGGGAAGCGCTCACCCGGTAATGGCCGGTCTTATCGGTAAACAGCTCCGGCCTCCCCTCATCAAATGACAGGGCCATATCCAGGTAGGGATCGTCCCCGGGCCGGGCTGAGGAGAGGGTCAGTACGGGGTTTGTCCGAATGGCGGAAACCTCGGCGATCCCCGTCCGTTTATCCACCGCATTCCAGGACGACGACGCCCCCAACACCAGGGTACTTTCCCCGATAGCGTACACGGCCCCCGCAATATGCAAAAAAATAATGACTATACCGATTGTAACTGTTGCTTTTCTCATAAATTCCCCTTTTAATATCGGTATATACCATGGATCATGAAAGGTTTTCCGAAAATTTTACCGCCCTAAAGGCCTTTGCCCACGATGCCCCCCAGGAACCGGGGGTCTATATCATGCGGGATGAGGATAGCCATATCATTTACGTGGGAAAAGCCAAGGTACTGCGGAACCGCCTGGGGTCCTATTTCTCCGGTCTCAAGGATGTAAAGACCCAAACCCTGATCCTCCATGCCCGGAGCATAGAAACCATAATCGTGGCCAACGAATACGAAGCGCTGCTCCTGGAAAATACCCTGATCAAGCAGCACACCCCAAAGTACAATATCAACCTGAAGGACGGCAAAACCTACCCGGTGATCCGTATCACCGCCGGACCCTTCCCCCGTATCTTCAAAACCCGCCACATCATCCAGGACGGCTCCCGGTACTTCGGCCCCTTCCCCAATGTCCAGGCGGTGGACACCCTCCTTGAGCTGATCGACAAAATCTTCCCCCTGCGGAAATGCCGCACCCTGCGGAAACGGGACGCGCCCTGTATGTACTTCCACATCGGCCGCTGCGCCGGTCCCTGCTGCGGCAAAATCACCGAAGGAGAATACCACCTTCACATAGACCGTATACAAAAGATCCTCTCCACCGGAAATTCCCTTGAAAACACCGGAGAAACCGATTCCCTGATTGTGGAACTCACCGAGCGTATGCACGAAGCCGCATCCCAACTGCTCTTTGAACGGGCCGCCCAGATCCGTAACGCCATTACCGCTATCAGGACACTACGGGAAAGCCCCTCCATGGTGGACTTTGATAACGAAAGCCGGGACTACATCGCCTGGGCCAGCGAAAGTATCTTTACCACCTGGTCGGTCTTCTCCATGCGGGGAGGCAAAATGACCGGCCGGGAACTCTACCGCACCCGTTCCGCCGCGGAAGAAACGGAATCCCTGGAGACCTTCGTCGCTGCCTACTACACCCCGGACCGCCCTCCCCCGCCCCGCATATTCATTGGCCTTGAGACGGAAACCCCAAGCCCGGACTTCCCCTTTCTAAAACGGTGGTTTAAGGAACAGTTCGGGTACGAACCGGAATTGCTGGTCCCCCTTGAAAAACGGCTCCAGGCGGTTCTTGCCATGGCCCGGCAAAATGCCCTGGAGGATCTCCGGCAGCGGCTCAAGGAACGGGGCGCAGGCCCTGCCCTGGACGAACTAGCCCAGGCATTGGACCTCGGCGGCAGACCTGAGCGTATTGAAGGTTTCGACATAGCCCAACTGGACGGTAAACACCCCGTGGCGTCACTCATCTCGTTTAAGAACGGCATCCCGGACAAGAAAAACTACCGCTACTTCAAGCTCCGTACCGTGGTTGGGGTGGTGGACGATTTTGCCTCCATGCGGGAAGCGGTACAGCGCCGCTATTCCCGGCTCATCCGGGAAGGCGCGGAGCTCCCGGACCTGATCCTCATCGACGGCGGCATAGGCCAGGTAAACGCCGCCAAGGGCGTTCTGGACGAGCTGGGTATGCACACCGATATTGTGGGCCTGGCCAAACGGGACGAGGAACTCTGGCTCCCCAACGCCCGCAACCCCATCCGTCTCTCCAAACGCTCCGAAGCGCTCAAGGTACTCCAACACGTCCGTGACGAAACCCACCGCTTCGCCACCACCCTGAACCAGAAACTTCGTTCCAAGGACCTGCTCTTCCCTGCCCTGGAATCGGTTGAAGGCATAGGCCCCAAGCGGGCCGCAGCGATCATGAAGGCCTACGTCACCCTGCCCGCCATCGCCGCCGCCGCCCCGCAAGACCTGTCGGACCGCTGCAACATCAGCGAAACCGCCGCCCGGGCAGTCCGCGCCGCCGCCCAACTCGCCCTGGAGGACCAGGCCGCCGCAAAGACCCGCCTCGCCGGCCAGGGGAACCGCGCCAGGAGCCGCTTCGGAACCCCGGCCAAAACCCCGGCCCGGGGAACCGCCGGGAACACCGGCTCCGGCGAGATATATCCGACCAGCGAGGCGATAGCGTTTCTGGCGGCGGAGGCTGCGGAGGAGGAGTTTGGGACGGAGTAAATCTGATGTGGAGTGATGCCTATGCAATTGCCTGACGGTTCAGGGGTACGATGTGGTCAAGGGCATCCTGGATTTTACGTTTGGCCTTGATTCGTTCAAAATCAAGCTGTATACCGGTAAAATAACCTTCGGACAGGCCAAAAAATTTGCATAGCCGCAATTTAATGATAATCAACTATTTCAACATCATAGGCATCATTTGATTCCAGTTTGAAGCAAACACGATATTTATCATTTATCCTTATGGAATACTGGCCTTCACGGTCACCATGCAGCTTTTCCAGATGATTTGCGGGTTACGCCATTAATCCCATCCAGCAGCTCAGTTTTACTGCACTTTTCCCTGCTCCACCCCACCCCGGCAACTATGCTCAAGCACAGTTAATGCGCACAGGCGCCGGGATATTCTGGAATTCCCTGCCGGAGGAGACCCGAAGGGGCTCCATAGGCAGACTCTACAGGCATCCCGCAGTGGGGCTCCCCCGCCCCCACCGGCGTTTTTCCGATGTGATCCTGGCTTAAATATAAAAAAACCGCCCCTAAGGACGGTTCTGTAAGCAAAATTGTATCCCCTACCAGGAATCAGCCATATCATCAGGATCCCGGCTCTCTTCGGCAAAGAGGTCCGTCACTGCACGGACATCGTCCAGGTAAACATAGTAGCTGCCAAGAGCTTCCATGGGATCAACGTCAATCCGGAAACCGACCACCTTAATTCCCATCTGGTTATTGTAGTGATAATTCCGCTGGATAATACCATGCCGCCCGTCCGGGGCCTGGGGAGGAACTGCAACGGTTAGCTGCTTCCAACCCTGGAAATTGAGTTTTCCCACATAGAGTTCATAGTTCTTACCAAAAAAGTCCTGAATCAGAATATGCAGTTCATGGTCAAAGTTACGGCCCGCTACCCAGAGGGAGATCGTCTTGGTGATGCCCTCAATGGGAATAGGACGGATAGGGTACATGGTAAAGCTGCTGTAACCCCGGCGGAGATAATCAATCCGGGTACCCAGAACGTAGCGGTCCGGAATATCCATACCATCTTCTTCCGGTATGGGCTTCTTTCCCAGGGGGCTTCCCTCAAAAAGACGGGTAGTGGAATACCCCTGGTCCGGAGACATATGGGAACGCCAGAAACCGTCGTGCTCAAATCTCTCGACGGATATTTCCTTCAGTTTCTGCTGGGCGGATTCAATCCCGAGCCGTTCGGTATTGGTACTTCCAATTTCGTCCTGAGCAAAAGCAAAGCCAGCCATAGATATCAACAACACTGCGATTATATATCGTTTCATTTCAATGCCTCCTTAATTACTCGCATTCCAGAGTTCTTCGACCCGTTCCGGCAATGCCAGTTCGTCCCCATCAAAGAGAGATTCAAAGGTATCCGTAAGAATCTTAAACTGATCGAAGTAAATCCGGAAATCGGCCACCGGTTCCGTAGGAGGAGTCCAGACCCGGAATTTTACAAAGGTCAGGGCCGCCAGCCGGGGAAGTACCCGCTTTGCCTGGGGTATAGAGGCGGGAACCCGTACCTGCAAATCTTTCCAGCCCTGGTAGTTGAGGTGTCCCAACTCAACGACATGGATAACCCCCTGATAATCCCGGAAATAAGCCTCCAGGGTATAATCAAGGTTCGAACCCCAGGTCCATATATCCAAATACTGAATCCGGCCGGGAATGGGGATCTCAACGTTATTCGGTCCGTCTCCGGAATCCGCACCGTCCGCCGCCGTCGGGTAAATATCTATCCAGTTAAAACCCTGGCGATCAAACCTTCCCCACACGCCGAGGCTTTTAAGTTCCTTCCCTTCACGGTTAATGCCGTGGAGAGCCTGAGGCCAGGCGGCAATAAGACTGGCTTGCGGCCATTCGCCGGCATCGGTTTTAGTGGCAAATTTACTGCCCATAACTTTCCATACATAGGGAGAATCGCCATCAAAGGACTCCAATATAATGGAAGTACTATTAATAGTAATATCATCCCCGTAAGCTGCGCCAACCGCAATTATTGCTAAAAGTACGAGACATACAGCTTTGAAACTGCCCTGTTTCATCAAATACTCCTTTTTCCATGTCTTAAGGAAATGAGGTCAGCTAAGATTATATTTACTTAACGGACCTTTGTCAAACCTCCATAGGGGTTTTTCCTAGAGTTAGTTACATAATCGGCCTTTTTTTTTTACATAACCCTTTTAATCACCCTCTTTGTCCTTAATTGCCTTTTGTATATCCCGAAGAATCTCGGCATCCCCAATCCGATCCTTAAGAACCAGAATTTCCGAAGACACCGGCGCCATCTCGCCTCCCCGGTGAAGTGTTTTTGCCGCCACCGCCGCTAAAGCCCAGGGAGAATCATCAAATATAACCTTGATTTCCCGCGCAGTAACCCCAGGATCCACCCATGAAAAGATGATCATCGGAACAGACGGGCTATCCTCGGGATAATTTTCCACAGCCCGGGCCATGATGATACAGGAAAGCTCCTTTGGAAGGGTATAATCCTCGCCTTTGTCCACAAATATGGGAGAATTATCGAAACCCTGATCCCGCAGTCCCTTTAAAAAGGCATCCTTATCGTTCCAATCAACCAATTCGCCGGTAAAAAAGAGGATGTTCCCGCCATTCGAGCGGGCAAAAAGGGCTGCACAACGACCCGCCCGGTAAAGATCCCCTGTTTTATCAGTTTTAATGAAAACCAAGCCATCCTCTTCTGAGAACTGGGTCCGCGGATCACCTCCCACCACCCCCACGGGGATTCCCGGAGACTCTTCCGCATAACGCCGCGCTCCCTGCCGGTAAGCGAAGGGAAACAACGCCGCATAAGGTCTGGCCGCCGCTTCCACCGCCGCAAAGGCCACCACGTCCGGAGAGGCTCCACCGGCTATCTGCACTACCTTAAGCCGACGGAACAATTTCAAGGAGATCTCGATCTGTTTTACCCAACTCCGGTGGAATCCGTAGAGCCCGGTAAATTCATCGTCTACCACCATTAATACCGGGGAACGAAGCGTATACAGGGCGGGTCCCAGTGCAAGGATCCCAAGAATGATCAGGATGATGATTACTATACGCCGATGTTTAAGAGCCATAGATGAACCATAGTCCGGCCGGGGCGTGAAATCAAGGGTGCTTCCTTGACCAAGCCATTCTCTTACTATACCATATAGTATATAAATAACTAAGGAGTACTATATGACAAGTTACAAGGAACTAGGGCTGGTCAATACCGTGGATTTATTCAAGAAAGCGGTATCTGGTGGCTATGCACTTCCGGCATTTAATTTTAACAATATGGAACAGATGCAGGCCATCATTCAGGCATGTGTGGAGACCAAATCACCGGTTATCCTCCAGGTTTCTTCCGGGGCACGGAAGTATGCCAACCAGAATCTTCTGCGGAACATGGCCAAGGGCGCCGTGGAATATGCCCACGAGTTGGGCTATGATATCCCCATTGTACTCCATTTAGACCACGGGGATAGCTTTGAGCTCTGTAAGGACTGTGTCGAAACCGGATTTTCCTCGGTAATGATCGACGGATCCCATCTTCCTTACGATGAAAACGTAGCCTTGACCAAAAAAGTCTGCGAATTTGCCCATTCTCAGAAGGATTATGTGACCGTAGAGGGGGAACTGGGGGTTTTAGCAGGGGTTGAAGACGATGTTTCCTCGGAACACAGCAACTATACCCAGCCCGAGGAAGTGCAGGACTTTGTGGGAAAGACCAAGGTCGATTCCCTGGCGATTTCCATCGGTACCAGCCACGGCAGGACCAAGTTTAAACCTGAGCAGTGTACCAGAGGCCCCGGCGGCATCCTAATCCCCCCGCCCTTGCGCTTCGATATCCTGGCGGAAGTTGAAAAACGGCTGCCGGGCTTCCCCATTGTGCTCCACGGTTCCTCCTCGGTGCCCATTGAGTACGTGGAGATCATCGAAAAATTCGGCGGCAAGCTTTCCAATTCCGTTGGTATCCCCGAGGAACAGCTGCGGAAGGCCGCCAAAAGCGCGGTCTGCAAGATCAATATCGATTCCGATGGCCGGCTGGCTATGACCGCCATGATCCGCAAGGTTTTCGCGGAAAAACCGGACGAATTCGATCCCCGGAAGTACCTGGGACCTGCCCGGGATGAATTGAAAAAACTCTACGCCCATAAGACTGTCAGTGTCCTGGGTTCCGCAGGCCAAGCCTAAGGAGCCGCCCTACCCTGGGACCGAATGTCCCAGGGTATCCGGGTTTTGAAAATCTAAAAAAAATACCATAATACGGAGAAATCTCTAGCTAAAGCCCATATTTTTTGGTATAATCAGTATGGGTATATCTGTGCAAAAACTTCGGGCGTTATATAGTATCCTGGGCTTTACTCTTTTTCTCAGCAGCTGCAGTGATATGGATACCGTTTTTTCTTCCCCCTTTTCTTCCCAGGGAACGTACCGGGTAAATGCCCTAGTAGACAGCGATTACACCCTGGATGAATACTCCGTTGTTAATCAAAACAGTAAAATACGTCCTTTTTTTGTGAATTCCGTGGTCAATGATCCGGATGTCCGGGGACTCACGGTTTTTGTGCAGGATCTTTCGGGAACCACGATCAGCAGGAAGGTTCGGTATGTACTTTCTACGGATACCCAGGAAACAAAGGAAGTTGAGGAAAAGGAACCCCAGGGTAGTTCCGGCGAAGTTCCCCGCAGTCCAACCCAGCCGTTAGAAGAAAGCAGCCCCGGAGAGTTTGCAAGCCGGCCCCTTGTCGAAAGCGACGCCGCGTTAGGGGTATCCCCCGAAAGCTTAGCCGGAAATACTGCGGGGGATAAATCTCCGTTGACCGGGAACCCTGCCAAAAATTCTTCCGCTGAAGAGAAAACCGATGAGACAGTTCTTCCTGCGCAAGTTACGAAGAAGGGAGGAACGGATACAGTCATAGCCGCAGAGACCAACTCCAAGGCTGCGGAAAAAAGTAAAACAGCCGATGCTCCGGTAGAGCCGTCTTCGCGTCCACCGTAAAGACAGCGGCGGATCCCAAGGGGTTGGAGGATCAGGTGCTTTCGGTTAACCATCTGGATCAGTACCTTCCGGCCTTCCAGATCTTTGAGGATCTGGAGATAGGCCGGTATAATCTTATTTTCCAGGTTCTGGGAGAAAAGGAGATACTCTACAGGACTTCTAAATTGATTTACTTCCTTGGGGATGCGGATTTTACGCTAGGGGAGGTTCAAAGTTACCTGCCGGGAATATCCACGGGGGGGCGCCTTATTCCTCCGGGGATTAATGTGGTGTTGGAAACTGAGATTAGCGCCGATGACCGACTGGACCCCTATATAATTTGGTACAGTGGAAAAAAAATCATTGCCCAGGGCCGAAGCTCCGATGGGGCAAACTATCTTTTGTGGAAAACGCCGGAACAAACCGGTTTCCATATTATCAAAGCGGAGGTATTCCCTCTGCTGCCGGAGGACACTGCGCCCAACAGTATGCTCGGAAAAGTTAAAGAACTATCCCTTGCAGTATCCGCAAAGACCGAGAGGATACGGTACTTTGACAGCTTCTCCAAAGACTTTATCAACTGGTACCAATTCTGGGGAAACCTGGATGACGCCAAATCCTCCGGTAATCCTGAAAGACAGCTAATCCCCCTGTTCTCCCAGAAGCCTCGTTGGATACCCTTTGCGGGTATGTATGGCCTTTTTATCGGCCCCGATGATTCTTATACCCTCCCCGGAAAGCCCTTTACCCTATCCGGGAAGGAACAGGGCAAGGGCCGAATTTTTTCCCATCTCGTCCTCCTTACTGAAGGAAGCGTTTTGAACATCCGCTTTAATTCAAAGAACGGTCTTCCCGATGCGGCGATTCTGGATTTGTCCTTTGCGCGGGAAACTTCGTTGCAAAATGCGGAGGGGAATATAACGCTCCGGCTTTTCCCCGCAGATAATTCCGAAAACGAACCCCAAGAGATCTCCCTTGCATTGAACCCGGGCGAACTAGACGCTTTTATTACCCTCGTTATTGATTTTGAAATTGCTCCGGATCATCTTAGCGCGTCACTGCACACGGAAAATCCGGCCCGGGAAACTGAATCTATCACCCTTGCCCTGGCTGAGCCGATAAACGGAGAGGGTACGATCCGGTTCGGCGGTACGGAACATTACAAGTGGAACGGAAACCCCGGTAATGGAACACTCATACTCAACGAACTGGCCCTTAGCTATGCCCGTTTGCCCATTTTCAAGGATGAGGATGAGCCGGCGCCGGAAAACAACCCGGACCAAGAGCTAAAATCCGCCCAGTAAAACTGATTTATGAAAACTGTTCCTGCGCGGGAAACTTCGCTGCAAAATGTGCTTATCCTGATTGCCGGTATTTCCCTGTTTACAGGCTGTTTTTCCACTTCCTCCAAAGTTGTAATTCTTGGCCCTGTCCCGGAGTACCAGGAAAAAAACAGTATCATTGAGGTGATAGATCATGAAAACCCGGATGAGAATATGCCCGAATGGGTGGTCCGTTATCTTAGTACGGGCGCCATCGGGATTGAGACCTTGCCAAAATATGAAAATAGGTATGTTTTTATCGGAAAGCAAAGAGGAAACAACCTGGATTCCCTAAGCCTCTGGGCAACAAGCTTTTCGATTGACCGGGATTTTTCCCGGCTGGTCTCCGCACGGATCCAGGCCCGGTTTACCAGAATGGCCAGAGGAAATCCCGGGGAAGAATTCGGCCGTTATTTTGAAACGGTGATAAAAAATTCCTCCGATACTGCCTTTAGCGGGGCCAGTCAGGAGGACAGTTTCTGGATAAAAAAAAGAATCCTTGGGGATGACGTATTAAGCCCCATAGGGGAATCCTTTGAATATTATGTTCTGATAAGCATTGAAAGGGAAAATTTGGAAAAACAGATCAACCTTCTTCTCACAACTGCCCGGCCGGATCTTCCCCCAACGAGGGAGCAATCCACCGCCGCCATGCGGCTTAGGCTTATTTTTTATGAAGAATTCTGAGCTTGACCACAATGGCCCGGCCCATTAGTCTAAATCCATGACCGAGGCCATTACTATCAGCAATGCAGAGGTATTACCACCCCTCTTTGCCATATACCGCTGGGGTATAGATCTTATTCAGTATATTCAGGGCATTCAAAGTCCCGGACTCACGGCGTTTATCAGATTTGTAACAGCCCTGGGAACGGAATATTTTTATATTCCCGTGGTTCTCCTTATTTTTTGGTGCATAAACGAAAAAAAAGGAGCCCGGTTGGGTTTTCTCATCATATTTTCCACCCTTATAAACGGGTTTTTCAAGGAACTATTGAAACAACCCCGGCCTTTTACCCTGGAACCTTCGGTAGGACTGGCCTTTGAACCAAGTTACGGCATCCCTTCGGGGCATGCCCAACTGTCCCTCTGTTTCTGGCTGACCCTGTCCCTATGGATCAGCGGTTCACGGCTTGTAAAATCCCCCCGGCAGGCTGCGGCTATCCGCCTTGGAGCGGTTCTCTTCATCCTGCTCATCGCCTTTACCCGGCTCTACCTGGGAGTCCATTTCCCCACGGATATTCTGGCGGGCTGGCTCCTGGGGGGTCTTACCCTGGGGCTTTGGTTTGCACTCGAACCCCGGGTTACGGCGCTTCTGGATACGGGCGGCCTACGGGCAAGGATGATTGCCGTCGCGATCATCGCCCTGGGAATGATAAGCCTCTACCCATCAGATCGCAGCCTGGGCGGCCTGTTCCTCGGGTTCGGCGCCGGTTACGCCCTGATGCTTCAGCATTTTCCCTTTAGCGCCCGGCCCGGTATTTCCCCTGTTGCCCGGTGTCTCCGCTATGTCCTGGGCCTTGCCGGGGGCGCCCTGATCTACCGGGGTTTCAAGGTCCTTTTCCCCGGCGAGGATTCGATATTTTCAGCCCTGCCATACTGGGGAGCGGCGTCCCCCTTTTACGAGCTGGGCCGCTTTGTGCGTTACGGTTTGCTGGGCCTCTGGGCATCCGCAGGAGCGCCCCGGCTCTTCCTGCGGTTCCACTTGGCGGAGCCGCGGCAATAGTCATGAACACCCCTTCCTACGGCGATACGGTCCCTATCGCCGCCATCGCCACCACCCTTGGGGAAAGCGCCCTGACCCTCATCCGCAGCTCGGGTGAACATTGCCTGGAAATCCTTGCTGCTGTTTTTTCCCGGCCGGAAAAACTGCTTGGCGCGGCGGGTAATACCATCGTCCACGGCTGGCTCATCGGGCCGGCGGGTGAAAAAATTGATGACGTTCTGGTATCGGTTTACCGCAGTCCCCGCAGCTACACCGGCGAGGACGGGGCGGATATTTCCTGCCACGGGGGCATCGCCGCAGCAAAGGCGGTGATGGCGGCCCTCCACAAAGCGGGGTTCCGGGACAGCCTTC
This sequence comes from Treponema primitia ZAS-1, assembly GCF_000297095.1. Lineage (NCBI taxonomy): Bacteria > Pseudomonadati > Spirochaetota > Spirochaetia > Treponematales > Treponemataceae > Treponema > Treponema primitia. The sequence goes on from NZ_AEEA01000181.1 coordinate 34,650, forward strand.
CGGGGGAGTTCAGCTTCCGGGCATTCATGAACGGCAAACTTGACCTGACCCGCGCAGAATCGGTGATGGAGATAGTATCCGCCAAAACCGACCGGGCCCGGGAACATGCGGTACACCGGCTTTCCGGCGCTCTGGAAAAAGAAATCCGGGATATCAACACAATCATTGTGCAAGCCCTGGGGGCATCGGAAATTTTTCTGGACTATTCCGAAGACGATGGGATTGGCGCTGAAGCCGGGGGCTTGCTCCCGGACCGGCCGCTGGTGGAGGAGGCCCTGGCCCGGCTCAAAACGCTGGCCGCCTCCTACCGCCGGGAGCGGCTCTTTGCCGAGGGCGCCCTGGCGGTAATTGCCGGACGGCCCAATGCAGGAAAGTCCAGTCTCTTCAACCTGCTTTTAAAGGAAGACCGTTCCATCGTCACCGATATCCCCGGTACTACCCGGGACTGGATAGAAGCCTGGGTTTCCATCGAAGGCATCCCGGTCCGGCTTGCGGATACGGCGGGACTCCACCAATCGGAGGACCCGGTAGAAAAACTCGGCATGGAACGGAGCCGGGAACTTCTGGGGGCGGCGGATATCATCCTCTATGTGTTAGACGGCGCCGAAGGCATCACCCCTGAGGACCAGGACTTTCTACAGAACCACTGCGCGGGGAACTTCGTTGCAAATTGCACAGCCGCCCCAAGCGGAGTTATCCCGCCGGTAATATTGCTCTGGAACAAAGCTGACATAACCGCTCCGCCCCTAAGTAATCAGCCCGCAGTAATGCTGTCCGAAACAATTCCGCTCCCCCGTCCCGTCAGCGCCAAGACCGGCAGTGGTATTGCGGAGCTGACCCGGGAGATCGCCGGGGTTTTGGAGAAAAAAACCGGCGGCGGTGAAGGAAAGGCGGGGGCAGGGATCGGGACAGCGCGGCAGAAGGAGCTTATCGATAGGGCAGCCGCAGCGCTGGAGGAAGCGCTCGCCCTTGCGGACAAACCGGAACCCCTGGACCTCATCGCACCATTACTGCGGGAGGGAGTGAACGCCCTGGGGGAAATTACCGGGGAAGTTTCCACCGCAGAAATACTTGACGCCATGTTCAGCAGATTTTGTGTGGGGAAATAGCAATGGATTATGATTGCATAGTGGTTGGGGGCGGCCATGCGGGAATTGAGGCGTCCCTGGCAGTTTCCCGGCTCGGTTTTTCGGTACTGCTTATCACCCAAAACCCCGACCGGATCGGGGCGCTCTCCTGTAACCCCGCAGTGGGGGGGCTCTCCAAGGGCAACCTGGTCCGGGAGCTGGACGCCCTGGGCGGACAGATGGGCAAGCTCATCGACGCAACCATGATCCAGTACCGGGTCCTGAACCGCTCCCGGGGTCCCGCAGTCCAGGCGCCGCGCGCCCAGGCGGACAAGTACGCGTATCAGACGGCCGCGCGGTCTGCGGTGGAAACCCAGCAGGGGCTGACGGTTTTTATGGACACCGTGATCGACCTGATAAGCGCCGAAAACCGTATCCAGGGGGTGGTAACACAACGGGGCCATCGTATTTCCGCCCGCACCGTAATACTGGCCACGGGTACTTTTATGGAAGGTAAGATATTTATCGGCGAGTACGACGCGCCGGAAGGCAGGCTTGGGGAAGAGGCGGCCCTGGGTCTGGGGACCAGGCTCCGGCAGCGGGGCTTTCCCGTGGGGCGGCTCAAAACCGGCACCCCCGCCAGGATTGCCGGGGATTCCATCGATTACACAAAAATGGAACGCCAGGACGGCGAAAGCCCAAGGCCCTTCTCCTTCGACGTGGAAACCGGCGCGGTCCCGGACCGGCCGCAGATCCCCTGCTGGATCACCTATACCACTCCGGCTACCCACGAAATTATCCGGGCCAATATCCACCGGTCGCCGCTCTACGGAGGGAAGATAGTCGGAGTCGGCCCCCGGTACTGTCCCTCCATTGAAGATAAGGTGGTCAGGTTCCCTGAACGGGATCGGCACCACATCTTTATTGAGCCCGAAGGGCTGAGTACCAACGAGATGTACATGAACGGCGCTTCCAGTTCCCTTCCCGAGGATGTGCAGCGGGATTTCATCCACAGTATTCCCGGCCTGGCGGAAGCCCGGATCGTCCGGCCCGCCTATGCGGTGGAGTACGATTATCTGGACCCCCTGGACCTCTACCCGACCCTGGAGTCCAAGCGCATGGACGGCCTTTTTATGGCAGGCCAAACCAACGGCAGTTCCGGCTACGAAGAAGCCGCAGCCCAGGGCATCATGGCGGGGATCAACGCTGCCCAAAAAATGCGCGGGGATCCGCCCCTGGTTTTAGGCCGGGCCGAGGCTTACATCGGGGTCCTGGTGGACGACCTTACCACCCTGGGTACCAAGGAACCCTACCGTATGTTTACCAGCCGGGCCGAACACCGGCTCATGCTGCGCCACGATACGGCGGACACCAGACTGAGCCCAAAAGGCCGGGAGACAGGACTGGTGTCCGATGAACGCTGGGAGCGGTTCCAGAAAAAAACCGCCGGCCTTGGGACAATCGCAGAATTACTGCGTACCCGAAAGATTCCCGGCCCCATTGCCGCGGTCAGTAACATTAATATCGGAACTGCAGAAAACCCGGCAGTATCTTTGCTGTCCCGTGCTGCGGGCGGCCTTGCCCCGGCCCTGGGGCCCCATGCCGGGGACAGCCTGGAACGTGCCCTGACCGATTCGGCGGTGAAGTTCGATGATATCCTGCCCTGGGCGCCGGAGCTGGCGTCCTGGCCCCGGGAGTGGATTGAGCGGAGCTTCCTGGACATCAAGTACGCCGGGTATATCGAAAAGGAAAGCCGGGCCGCAGCCCGGGGGGCCAAGATGGACGCAATAAAGCTGCCCCCGGACATGGACTATGCCGCCATCTCAGGCCTTTCTGTGGAATCAAGAGAAAAACTGCGCCAGGTCCGGCCCCTGACCGTGGGCCAGGCCGCGCGTATTCCCGGGGTACGCCAGGGGGATATCGCCCTGCTTATGGTATTAATGAAGGCCCGGCAAAAAGATTTGTAATTATCACAGATTAATAGGGAGGGAAAAACACAATGAACCTGCTATTAGTTATTTTGGGCGGCGGCTGCGGCGCCGGGCTGCGGTACCTGAGTGTCCGGGGGATAGGCGCGGTCTTCAAACCAAGCTTCCCCCTGGGGACCCTGGCGGTCAACGCGGCGGGCGCTCTGATCATAGGCTTCCTCTTTGGGGCCTTCGAAATACGCGCCGTTCCCGCCCAGTTCCGGCTCTTCCTCATCACCGGTTTTCTGGGCGGCTATACTACCTTTTCTTCCTATTCATTGGAAACAGTACGACTATTCATGACCGGCAGTATTTCTGCGGCCATCGCCAATATGGTCCTTAACAACCTGCTCTGCCTCGGCTTCACTTTTTTAGGGTTGGGCCTGAGCCAAAAAGTGGTACCCCATGTTTAGTTCTTAACCTTTATCGTTGTCATGTCCTTCACCTGGAATAAGACGCCATCACCACAAAGGACACAAAGGGAAAGAAAGAAAAAAGGGGAAATACCCTTGGTGTCCTTAGTGGTTAAAAATTCTTCCTCTTCCTTCTTCTTTGCGGTTCATTAGCCGGGCATCACCCCGGGGGCCAGTCAAGAGGCCTGCCGCCCAGGACATGTACATGGAGGTGGTCCACGGTCTGCCCGCCGTCGGACTTGCAGTTGATCACAAAACGCGCGCCCTTTTCTCCGCAGCCTAATTCTACCGCCAGTTCCTGGGCTTTGAACAAAAGCCGCCCCAGGAGGGCCGTATCGGACTTGTCCAGTTCCATAATATTCCGTATATGCTTTTTAGGAACCAGGAGGAAGTGAACCGGCGCCTGGGGAGATACATCGTGGAAGGCCAGGATTTCATCATCTTCGTAGATCTTTTTGCCGGGTATTTCGCCCTTAACGATTTTACAGAAAATACAATCGCTCATGTATCTTTCCTTTTGATAAGCTCGAACCCGCAGTAGGGAACCAGGGCTTTTGGCAGTTTTACTGTGCCATCGGCTTGCTGAAAGTTTTCCAGAACGGCGATAATGCCCCGGGAGACGGCGATGGCGGTTCCATTGAGCATGTGGACAAAGCGGTTCTTCCCTTCATCGTCCTTGTATTTAACATTGAGCCGCCGGGCCTGATAGTCGGTACAGTTGGATGTGGAAGTTACCTCCCCCCACTCACCGTTGTTGCGGCCCGGCATCCAGGCTTCCAGGTCCCACTTGCGGTAGGCCGGAGCCCCCAGGTCGCCGGTACAGGTATCCACCACCCGAAAGGGAATCTCCAGGCCCGTAAATATTTCCTCTTCTATAGAACGGAGTTCCTCATGGAAACGATCCGAATCTTCCGGAAGGCAATAAACGAACATTTCCAGCTTGGTAAACTGATGCACCCGGTACAGGCCCTTGGAAAACTGCCCCGCAGCGCCCGCTTCCCGGCGGAAACAGTGGGAAAGACCGGCCATACGCAGGGGAAGTTTTTCCCGGCTCAGAATCGTATTGGAGTAGTAACCCCCCAGGGTGATCTCCGCAGTACCCACCAGGCAGGTCCCCTCGTCCTCCACGGTATAGACATTGGATTCCGCCCCACGGGGGTTGAAGCCGATGCCCTCCAGGATCTCCTCCTTGGCCACATCCGGGGTGATAAAGGGGGTAAAGCCCCGCTTCTGCAAAATATCCAGGGCATAGCGCACCAAGCCCAGTTCCAGGAACACTCCCTCGTTCTTAAGGTAGTAGAACTTGGTCCCCGAGACCTTGGTGGCGGAATCAAAGTCGATGATATCAAGGTCCTGCCCCAGCTTAACGTGGTCCACCGGCTCAAAGTCAAACTTGGTAGGTTCCCCCACCCGCTTCACTTCCAGGTTATCCTTGTCTTCCTTGCCCAGGGGCGCTTGGGGATGGGCCATATTGGGGACCCGCCGGCCTTCGGTGTCAAGCTCCGCCTCAGTCTTGCCCAGTTCCGCCTCCGCTGCGGCAATATCCTCTTTAAACTTCTTCCCTTCCTCGATAAGCCTATTCCGGGCCTCAGGCTCAAGTTTCCCCTTCATGGCCGCGGCATTGGCGTTCCGCTGCTGCTGCAGGGACTGGAGCGCCGTAGTCAGTTCGGTACGGCGGTTAAAAAGACGGACCACAGCGTCGGCGTCGGCTTTCATATACCGGTCGGCAATGTTTTTCTTCACCGCCGGGAGATTTTCTACGATAAAACGATAGTCTAACATGATAAGCCAGTGTACCCCCCAAGGGGGCTCTAAAACAAGACCCCGAATTCAACCAGTAGTTATTCCTTATTGCGAATAAGAAACCTTACCATGAGCCGGGAGACGCCGTAACCGCCAAAGATAACCACAAACCGGTCAATCAGGTTGATGGGGATACGGGAAAAGATATCGGACCAGAGCACAGGAACATTATTCCGCAAAAGGCCCAGTTTAAAAATATCCTCCGGGGAGAAGGAATCTTTAGCCCGGGAAGCCACGGCGAAAATACAATAATCAATAAGCCCCCCAAGAACGCTGATAACGACACAGGTGGTAAGATAGAGGAGGAGCAGGGAAGCCACGGTACTGATAAAGGGTTCCCGGGGTTTACTAAGGCGACGGCAATACATCCACACCAGAATCACTTCAACGATACTGCAAAGCACAAAAAAATAATTAAACAACGGCGCATGGTCATGGGTATTAATAATAATGGCGCTTAGAATAGAGGCAGCTATCCCCGGCACGAGGCCCGTGGCAAAGGTAAGGGCAACGCTAAAGACCGTGTCAAGAAACAGGGACAGACGAAAACCCCTTCCCGTTAGGATATTGAGGAAAAAATTAGCCGTCACCGCCAGGAAGCAAAGCAAGGTTAGTTTTAATCTTCCCTTCATCATCCTGAATGTACCCTATACTGGTTCATTGCTCAAGACCAGGGCGAGCGCATATAAAATATGACTCCGGAAAAAATGGGAACGGTCAGCCCACCCTTATAAAGGGTGTTTAAGTGTATTTGAGGGGTTTTGTAAAAAAACGCAGAGAAATACTTTATCGGCAAAATCGGGTGGGGGGAGGGGCATCCCTGGCGTTCGCACGCTTGTAGAATTCACTTACGGAGCCCCTTCGGGTCTCCTCCAGTGAGGAATTCCAAATGTGCTCAGCCAGGGATGCCCCTCCCCCCACCCGCCTTTGTCAATAGGCAACGCGCTTACCCTAAACCAGGCCACTTCCACCGCCGGGAACTGCACCAAGCTTAGTTAGGCGCCGGGAAATACGCTCAAACACAGACTAATCGTACAGGCGCCGGTGGGGGCGGTGGAGCCACGCTGCGGGATATTCTGGAATTCCCTGCTGTAGGAGACCCGCAGGGGCTCCGGAAGCAGACTCTACAGGCATCCCGCAGTGGGGATTCACCGCCCCCACCGGCGTTTTTCCGATCTGCCCGGATCTGCTTTAGTATCAAGCACCATTTTGCTCAGACTTGAATGAAATTAATAAAGACGTTTAAGTATGATCATGGAAAAACGTTTTTGGCAAATGTGCTTCCTTGGCGCCTTCATTCTTAGCGGAAGCTTTTCAGCCTTTTGCGCGGGAAACTCCGTTGCAAGCAGCTCTGGGCAGGGGGACCATTCGGGAGAACCGGTGTATGTGTTTTCCCGGCAGTGGCTGGACATTGAACAGCTTATGCTGGAAGAAAACGGGCAGGACAAAAACGAACAGCTTTTGGGGATGCTTAGGGATTTCCGTGCATCCCTGGAGGATCTTATTGAAACTCCGCTTTACCAAACCTACCGGTTTAATTCTCTTTTTCACAAGGAGACCATGAATCGACTCTTCGCCGCAAGCGCCAATTTTGAGGAGGCGGTTCTGCAGGGGCGGCAGGAGGAATTGCCGGCGCTGGCCCTGGATATGAACGAAGCCCTGAACAACTGGCAGGAACAGGATGCGGAGGTGGCGGACGCCATACATCTGCGCTATTTTAATCAGTTCTTTATCCTTACCGCAGTTATCAGCCTGCTTGCCCTGGCCATATGGCTGCTGAACCGGGCGCTGGCCCATTCCCAGGTACGGGCGGAACAGAGCGCCGCCTTCTCCCAGGCCATAGTATTAGCCCAGGAGGACGAGCGGAGCCGGATAAGCCGGGAGCTCCACGATACGGTTGCCCAGGATCTGCGCGCCCAGGCGCTGCGGATTGCCGGGCTTAAGCGGGTGGAAGACCGTACTGAACAGGCTGCGTTATGCGACGAGTTGGCCGCAACCCAACGGGGGTTGGTAGATTCCATACGGGCTATCTGCGACGGCCTCTTTCCCCCGGACTTCCGGTATCAGGGCCTGGGTGATGCCCTGGACCGGCTCTGCAGGGAATTTGGTGAACGCACGGGAATCGACTGCCGCCTCACCCTGCGGGAAGACCCCCGGTATACAGACATGGACACCACGGCGCAGCTCCAGTGTTTCCGTCTGGTACAGGAGGCGCTTACCAATATTGAAAAACACGCGGAAGCATCCGAGGCGGCGGTGGTATTACGCTGGGAGGAGGATACCCTGCTTATCTGCATCAGCGATAACGGCAAGGGCTTTACGGTTTCCCCTTCCCGGGAAAACCCGGCTATCTATGCCGCCGGGCATTTCGGTATCCGGGGAATGTACACCCGCACAGCAATTCTGCGCGGCAGTCTGCGTTTTGAGAGTGAACGCGGCGAAGGAACCACCGTAATTATTCGGGCGCCTTTTCCCCGCGAAGCTCCCAGGCCTTAAGCCGCATATCCGCCCGTTCCAGTTTTTGCTTGGCGGTCCCGGACTCAAACTTAAAGCTCGAATTCTTCAGGATTTCCTCGGCCTGTCTCTTTGCTTCCAGGGCCCTTTCGTGATCAATTTCATCGGGCCATTCGGCGGAGTCTACCATGAGCACCGTCTTACCCCCCGCCACTTCCAGGATGCCCTCTGAGACAAAGCCGGTTTTCCACTGACCGCTTCTTTCCTTTATCTTTACCAGGCAGGGTTTAATCGGTGCGGTTATGGCCGCGTGGTGGGCAAGAATACCAACTTCGCCGTCCAGGAGGGTGACGCTGATAGCTTCAACCTTGTCCTTGTAAAACGGGCGGTAGGGGGTATGCACTTCAAAGGTAAACAGGCTTGGCATTATTTTTTTACCCTGGCGAGGATGTCGTCTATGGTACCGGACATAAAGAATTCCTGCTCCGGCACATTGTCGGTCTCTCCGTCCAGGATCATCTTGAAGCCCCGGATAGTTTCCTTGACCGGTACGTAGACCCCGGCCATGCCGTTAAAGTGGGCCGCCACGTTCAGGGGCTGGCTGAAGAAGCGCTGCACCTTCCGCGCCCGGGACACGGTGATCTTATCCTCAGCGGAAAGTTCGTCCATACCCAGGATGGCGATGATGTCCTGCAGTTCCTTGTAACGCTGGAGTATCTGCTGGGTCCTGATTGCCGTATTGTAATGTTCCTCCCCAACTATGGCGGGGTCCAGAATACGGGAACTGGAAGCCAGGGGGTCCACCGATGGGTAGATGCCCAGTTCCACGATCTTCCGGGAAAGGGTGATGGTGGCGTCCAGGTGGGCGAAGGTGGTAGCCGGGGCCGGATCGGTCAGGTCGTCCGCAGGGACGTAGACCGCCTGGATACTGGTGATGGAGCCCTTGGAGGTACTGGCGATCCGTTCCTGGAGGCTCCCCATTTCGTTGGCCAGAGCTGGCTGGTAACCTACGGCGCTGGGGATACGGCCCAGGAGGGCGGAAACTTCGGCGCCCGCCTGGATAAACCGGAATATGTTGTCGATAAAGAGGAGCACATCCTGGCCGCCATGGTCGCGGAAATGTTCCGCCATGGTCAGCCCCGCCAAGGCGACCCGCATACGGGCGCCGGGGGGTTCGTTCATCTGGCCGAATACCAGGGCAGTCTTGTCTATAACCCCGGACTCGTTCATGTCCCGCCAGAGGTCAGCCCCTTCCCGGGACCGCTCCCCTACCCCGGCGAAAACCGAGTACCCCGAATGTTCGGTAGCGATATTGTGGATCAACTCCATGATAACTACAGTCTTGCCTACGCCGGCGCCGCCGAAGAGGCCTATCTTCCCCCCCTTGGCGTAAGGCGCTACCAGATCAATAACCTTAATCCCGGTCTCAAAAACCTCGGTGGCGGGTTTCTGCTCCTCAAAGGGCGGCGGGGCACGGTGGATGGAAGCGTACTTCCCCGCAGTAAAGGGCCCCTTATCGTCGATGATCTTGCCGGTGACGCTGAACATACGGCCCAGGACCTCATTTCCCACGGGTACCCGGATGGGGTTCCCCGTATCCTCAACCGGGAGCCCCCGGGACAAACCTTCGGTGGCCTCCATAGCGACACAGCGCACCCGGTTATCCCCGATATGCTGGAGTACCTCAAGAATCACGTTCTTGTCCGCGGCCTTGATTTCCAGGGCATTCAAAATCGCCGGAAGCTTACCCTCCTCAAACCGCACATCCACCACCGGTCCAACTATCTGTGTAATAACACCTATATTAGCCATAAGCTATTCCTCACTTTTATTCGCTCTGGGCCGCAGAGCCCGAAATAATTTCCGATACTTCCTGGGTGATGCTGGCCTGCCTAACCCGGTTATAGTGGAGCTGCAGGGAACCCAGCATCTCCTCCGCATTTTTCGAAGCCTCGTCCATGGCGGCGATACGGGCGCTCTGCTCGCTGGCATAGGCCTCCACAAGACAGCCGTAGACCAGGCCCTTGATATACAGGGGCACCAGGGCGTCAAACACCGCCTCCTCCGAGGGGATGTATTCAAAGCTATGGGATTCCCGCTCCTTCGTTTCAATCTGGTTCAGTTCCTGCCGCATGATATCCGTCTTGAGGGGCAGGATATGTTTCTCCGTGGGGAGCAGCTTTATTGTACTGTACATATGGGTATAAACGATGTGCACCTCGTCAAACATACCCCAGAGATACTGTGAGATGATATAATCGGCGATCTCCTTGGCGTCCTCTACCTCGGGTAGTTTGGACTTGAAAGAGAAATTTTCTAAAATCAGATGGGGGGAATGCATGAAATGGCGGTACCCGATGGCGCCGATAAGCACCAGGATGGGGTTTTTGACCTTTGCGCAAACATCGTTTACATACCGGAAAATGTTGGCGTTATACCCGCCGGCAAGACCCTTATCGCTGGTAATTACGACTACCGCGCTGTGATAGTTTTCGTCATCAATTTTTCTGCCGAAAAATTCACTGTGCACATACCCTGAACCGGCTACGATGTCGTACATGGACTTCTGGATACGGTTAAAATAGGGTTCCGTATCCTCCAGAACCCGCCGGCCCTTCCGCAGTTTTGCTGTGGAGATCAGGTCCATCGCCTTTGTAACCTGTAAGGTCTGCTGTATCGCCCGCATCCGCAGCCGGACATCCCGTAAATTCGCCATGGTCTCCCCTATTGTTTGGCTTGTTTGAACGCTTCAATGGCGCCGGTTAGACCCTGCTCAATTTCCGGGGACATTACCCCGGTATCCGCAATTTCCTTGAGGAGTTCCCCCTTGCGCAGCTTCAGGTACTCAACAAATCCCTTTACAAAGGTGGAGACCTTATCCACCGGAACATCCAGAAGGAAACCGTTGATAGAAACAAAGAGCACCGCCACCTGTTCCTCCATAGCAAAGGGGGAGAACTGGGGCTGTTTAAGCACTTCCATGAGCCGCTGCCCCTGGGCAAGCTTGTCCTGGGTGGCTTTGTCCAAATCGCTGCCGAACTGGGCGAAGGCGGCCATTTCCCGGTACTGGGCCAGGTCCAGCCGCAGCCGTCCGGAAATCTTCCGTACCGCCTTGGTCTGGGCGCTTCCCCCTACCCGGCTGACCGAAAGACCCACGTCGATGGCAGGGCGGAAACCGGAATTAAAAAGCTCCGAATCCAGGAAGATCTGGCCATCGGTGATGGATATAACATTGGTTGGAATATACGAAGATATGTCCCCCGCCTGGGTTTCCACGATGGGCAGGGCGGTAATGGAACCGCCCCCCTTGTCGGTGGAAAGCCTGGCGGCCCGCTCCAGGAGCCGGGAATGGAGGTAAAACACGTCCCCGGGGAAGGCTTCCCGTCCCGGAGGCCGGCGCAGGAGCAGGGAGATGGTCCGGTAGGCCACGGCGTGTTTGGAAAGATCGTCGTAGACCACCAGGACATCCTTACCCTGATGCATAAAGTGTTCCGCCATAGCGCAGGCCGAATAGGGCGCCAGATACTGAAGGGCGGCGGAATCCGAGGCGGAGGCTAATACCACAAAGGTATAATCCATGGCGCCGAAGCGTTCCAGGTTCTTTATAATCGCCGCCACCGAGGAGGATTTCTGCCCGATACCGCAGTATACACAGTAAACACCCTTGCCCTTCTGATTGATGATGGTATCAACCGCCAGGGCAGTCTTGCCGGTTTGACGGTCCCCGATGATCAATTCCCGCTGACCCCGGCCTATGGGGATCATGGAATCCACCGAAAGGGCGCCGGTTTGGAGGGGCACGTTCACCGGGCCCCGCTCGATAACCGGTGCGGCGGGGGACTCCACCGGAAGGTACGCCTCCGCTAAGAGATCGCCCTTGCCGTCGATGGCCACGCCCAGGGGGTTCACCACCCGGCCCAGCAAGGCCTGTCCCGAGGGAACCGACACGACCCGGCCGGTAGCCTTGGCTTCCTCCCCGGCCTTTACCAGGGATTCCCCGGAGAGGAGCACACAACCCACCCCGTTTTCCTCCAGGTTCATCACGATCCCCGTGGCGCCGGAGGTGAATTCCACTAGTTCTCCGTATATGGCCTTATCCAGACCGTAAATGGTGGCCACCGAATCTCCCACCTGACCAACAAAGCCGACAGAATCGGTGGAAGCCTTTGATTCCCAATGTTCAATCTGTTCCTGCAAGACCCTGGAGAGGTCTCCAAAATTCGTCATCTAAAACCTCCATCGGAAGCTGCGTGCAATTCCCTGGCCATTTTTTGTATTTGACCCTTCAGGCTGGAATCGATCAGTTCAGTACCGATACGCAGCCGGTACCCGCCCAGAAGTTCGGGTACAATTTGAGAACCCAGCTTGATATCCCGGGCGCCGTATCGCTTTTTCAATCCGGCCTTAATCTTTTCCTGTAAATCCGTATCCAAGGGGCGTACCGATTCGACATTAACCGAAACCACCCCGTTTTTTGCATCAATCCGCTGTTCAACCGCCCGAAGAGCTGCATTTAGGTACTTAATTTGTCCCCTACGTACCAGAAGCACCACAAAACGGAGGGCATATTCAGCGCCTAAACCGGCCCCGGAGCTTTCCAAGGCGCTGCGGAGCACTTTTTCCAGCCGAAGTGCGTCATTAACCCCGGAAATTCGCCCGGGAAGATGGGAGAGGGAGGGCACAAAGACTTTCAGCGCGTCCAAAGCCTCTACGGTACAGTCGTTGCCGGAAGCTTCGCTGGAAGTTCCGCAGGCCGCCAGAAAGGCATCCGCCCAACGATCCCCCTGGAACATCAGTTATCCTCCGGTTTTGAGACTGCTGAATCGGAAAGCTCCTTGAGAAGCAGCTCAGCCTGATGGTGGCTGTCTTCATCGGAGAGTTCCCGTTGGATAAGACGGCTGGAAGCGCCGATAACCAGGGCGGCGGCATCGGCATGGAACACAGACATGGCCGCCCGTTTTTCCGCCTCAAGCTGTTTATGGCCCTTGTCGATCAACAGCTCAGCCTGGGCTTTGCCTTCGGCGACGATCCGGGCCGCCTCAGCCTGGGCGGTCTCTTTGGCGGAACGGATAATCTCCGTAGCCTGGTCCTCAACCATCTTCAGCTGATCCTCGTACTGCTTCAGGAGACCCTTCGCCTGATTCCGTTCCTTTTCCGCCAGATCCAGCGAGTCCTGAACCTTCTTTGCCCGTTCTTCAATGAACTTGGTTACCGGCTTGAAGAGGATCTTCCGGAGTATGAGAAAAAGAATGAAGATATTGATTATCGTTATGATAAAGGTTACGGAAAAATCAAGCATTTTTTAACCCTGCCCTTAGGGCAGCTTGCCAATCAACAGGATTGATATGACCAAGCCGTATATGGCGGTGGATTCCGCCAGGGCCATGCCGGTGAAAAACCAGGGGATCAGTTTCCCCGTAGCTTCAGGCTGGCGGGCAATAGCCTGTAGCAGCCCAGATGTGGCGATACCGATACCGATACCTGCGCCAATCCCCGTTATAACCGCGATTCCGGCCCCAAGGGCCGCTAAAAGTGTTAAATCCATTAGATTCTCCTTTACGTATATTCATCAAGCTTATACTAAGCCCGCTGTTTTTAACCCTATTCTTCCTCATGCCCTGTTTTAAGGGCCTCGGACAAATACATACTGGACAGGAACACAAAAATAGCCGCCTGGATAAGGCCGTCAAAGAAATCGAAGTACAGGGAAGCGATCATAGGAAGGCCCAGGGGCAGGAGCCCTTCAATCATGTGCATCAACACATAGCCCCCCATGATATTTCCAAAGAGCCGCAGGGACAAAGACAGGAGCCGGGTACCGTACTCCATGAGGTTAAAGGGCAGCATAAAGGCCATGGGGTGGAGCAGATGCTTAAACCATCCCAGGGGACCCTTGGCGATGATCCCAAACACCAGCACCCCCAGGATGGTCAGCACCGCTAGGGAAGCGGTCACGTTAATATCCTTGGTAGGGGGCGCAATAGTAAAGAGGGGAATAAATTCCCGACCCATGAAGGAAACTTCCACCGGGGAAAGGACCCCGATGATATTTGCCAAAAGGAGGAATAAAAACAGGGTTCCCATATAGTAGCCAAAATACTTAGACCAGGAACCGAACTGGCCTTTGGCAAAACTGTTGAGGAATTCCACCATGGTTTCCAGTATCGCCTGGGGACCCTTCGGTATTTCGGTGAATTTCCGAGTAAAAACCAGGGCGCAGATGATAAGAATAGCCATCACCACCCAGGAGATGATCACCGTTTCGGTAATAGGAAGGGTAGTTCCAAAAAGGGAAATGGTGAAAATCGTCTTAATTTCCAGAGCATCCATAAAAAACGTCAGTCCTTTTTGAAAAAGAAGTCGTCACGGAAATATTTTTTTAACAATTCCTCGGAAACCGAGTCCTTGCCTTTCATATTGGTATAAGTGGCTTCCAGGAAACCCTTGGTCAGGTAAAAACAGCCCAGGAGGAAGAATTCCGCCACATTATTGACCACCCCCATAGCCTGATACATACGGATGGTACTGTCAAGAACGAAATCGGTCATGATGTATTGGATAACCACCTGTTCGGACAGGTTAACCCCGTAGATCACCTCCGAAATGGGGAAGCCCTCCCGCATTTTATCCTTACCCATGCGGACGAAAAAGTCCCCCAAAGCCGCCCGGTCCAGCCCCCGATCCAAAGTCCTGGCTAAGAGGGGGTAAATGCTGGCCCCTTCGTCAATAATCCCTTCATCGTCAAGAGCAGCGTACTGCTTTAACTGGGGAGCTTTGCGGATTAGATCCTTCCATTTTTTGGCAAGGTCCCGGGCATTGATATTCAGGGTATCGATAATCGTTCCATCAACCATGCTTTTACTATAACACATAAACAAAATTGGTCAACGGATTATAAATTTTTTGTAGTTTATTTCAATTTTGATTCCTCTTATATAGAAGACTCTTTTTCTACGACCGGAAGGCCGGGGGTATTTTAGTTTCATTTAATCCCCTTTATCCTTGATAATAGTTTCAATTAATGATACAATTAGACCTATAATAAACCTTAAATGAAACTATTAAGGGCAAAATGGCAAATAACGAACAAAAAACGATACAGATAAGGCGACAGGCAATATTCGACTTTGTAAAGGTAAAAACGTCGGCCAGCCGTGAAGAAATACAGGACTATATTGCCGCCAAGTTTCCGCAAAGCTCCAAAATAACCATACTTCGTGATTTGGATTATCTTGCCGCCAATAAGGGGATAGCAAAGCAGGGAAAAACCAAGTCGGCTGTTTATGCTTATGCCGCCTCGCCATTGCTGGAAGCCATAAATGTTGAGGAATATTTTACCAAAGACCCGGATGCCCGTGTACTAATCAACACCCATTTTAATTTTGGCGTTTGGGATAACCTATACGACATTTTGAGCGAAACCGAAAAGGCGGAACTTGCAGCCAAAAACAAACAATACCTGACGAAACGGGCGGAGCTTTCGCCAACCGCCCTTAAAAAAGAGATAGAACGAATCACCATTGAGCTTGCCTGGAAATCCTCAAAGATCGAGGGCAACACCTATACTCTGATTGATACGGAAGAACTTATCAAAGGAGGTATTGAGGCAAAAGACAAAACCCACGATGAAGCCGTTATGATACTGAATCATAAAAAAGCAATAGAGTTTATTTTTACCGAGTCTTCTTATTTCAAAGAATTGAGTATGGCTAAAATAGAATATCTGCACCGGCTTTTGCTTACCGATCTTGGCGTTTTGCTTGGGGTTCGTCAAAGGCGAATCGCCATTACCGGCACGAATTACAGTCCGCTGGACAACCCGTTTCAAATCAAAGAAGCTTTGGAGCAACTGATTTCTGTGATCAATGCGGCGGAAAACCCTATCGAAAAAGCCATTATTACCGTGCTTATGATTTCGTATATCCAACCCTTTGAGGACGGGAACAAGCGAACATCCCGCATCTTGGGCAATGCGTTATTGCTTGCAAACGATTATTGTCCATTGTCCTACAGAAGTGTGAACGAGGGCGAATACAAAAAGGGTATATTGTTATTCTATGAACAAAACAACGCCTCATACTTCAAGCGGATTTTCATAGACCAGTTCAACCTTGCGGTGGATAAGTATTTTTAGTATAAGGAATGAGATATGGCAAAAGAAATTTTGGTTCTTACCGGAAGCCCGCGGAAAGGCGGGAAAACTGCTGGAACGGATTAGGATGGAACAGGATAAAGGACGGAAAAGATAAATGACAGATCTTGAAGCATTAATTTTAAGGCTAATAAAACTCCCTGCAGAAACTGTGTGGCTTGAATTTAAAAGAAATAACGATAATCCCGAGGAAATTGGTGAGTATATTAGCGCATTGAGCAATTCTGCGGCGTACCATGAACGAAATGATGCTTATATTATATGGGGCATTGATGATAAAACCCATGAAATTGTTGGGACGACTTTTGATTATCGTACTCTTAAAGTTAAGGGACAAGAGTTAGAGAATTGGCTACGTCAATTGCTGAGCGAAAATGCTATTTTTCAGTTTTATACAATTACTCTAAAAGAAAAGAAAGTTGTGTTATGTTTAATCAATAAGGCTATGTTTGCAACGGTTAAATTTAAAAGCGAAGAATATATCAGAGTTGGTTCATATAAGAAAAAATTAAAAGACTTTCCAGTTATGGAAGGCCAGCTATGGAGTAGAATAAACAATGACAGATTTGAAAAAATGCTGGCAAAACAGGATTTATCCCCATTAGCTGTCTTGCAAAGCCTGGATTACGGTAGTTATTTTGAATTGATTCATATTCCATTACCAAATAGTACGGAAGCTATTATTCACTATCTTGCAGAAGAGGAAATGATTATAAATCAAGATAATGGATTATTTGCAATTACTAATTTGGGCGCTATTTTATTTGCAAAAAATATCGAATTATTTAATACGATTTCCCGGAAAAGTATCAGGGTCATTCAATATGAGGGAAATAAACGTACTGCTACAATTCGTGAAACGGATGGGCGTAAAGGTTATGCCAGTGGCTTTCAGGGCTTGTTGCAATATATAGAAGGACTTTTGCCTGCTAAAGAAAATATTAAAGATGGTTTAAGAAATGCGGGTACATTATACCCTCAAATAGCGCTGCGTGAGTTGATAATTAATGCACTAATTCATCAGGATTTTTCAATATCAGGAACAGGTCCAATGGTTGAGATTTTTAATAACCGTATTGAAATTACCAACCCTGGCATACCATTGGTTGATGCAAAAAGGTTTATTGATAATCCTCCTATATCACGAAATGAAATGATTGCTTCTTTGATGCGAAGAGCAAATTTGTGCGAGGAAAGAGGAAGCGGCTGGGATAAAGTCGCCGCATTATGTGAAGTATATCAATTACCGGCGCCAAAAATTGAGATTTATGAAAAACATACAAAAGTCATCTTATTTTCGTATATTAAGTTTGGGAATCTCACTAGTGAGGAGAAAAAATGGTCATGTTATATGCATGCTTGTTTAAAGCAGGTAAGCGGGGAGCAGATGACAAATGCTTCTTTGCGGGAAAGGTTCGGGGTTCCGGAAAGTAATAAATCCGCCATATCCCGTTTAATTGCAGCGACAATTAAGGCAAAGTTGATTAAAGCCCTTGACCCAGATGCAGGACCTAAATATAGGTCGTATGTACCATTCTGGGCATGATTTTACTTGCTGTAAGTTGCTTGTTTATGCATTACAACGCTATATATAGCGTTGTAATGGTGGTATTACCCTTTATATAGTGTTATAATGCCAATTTTTACTTGCTTTTTATGAGGCAAGGAAGACTTAGAAGCTTTTGTAGAGAAACAAGTTAAGGAAATTGGTTCCATCCTTATTCTTTGCCAATACAGGTTGTTTATTTTATTTGTCAATGTTTTGATCAATTATTTCTTTTGTCATGATTTCCCATTCTTTCTTGAATTGCTCTGTTTTTTTTATTAACTGTTTATCGCTTAAAATTAATTTTATAAAATCGGTTAATGCATAAGTAAATTCTTTAGAGCCATCTCCGCCATATATATGCAGCCATTCATGTAATACAAGTCCTACGGCGTGAGCAAAAGGCATGGTAAAAATTTCAGTTGATAAAAATATATTTATTGGTATATTCATAAACGCTCATTTTAGAGTCTCGTCATTGTCCGCCGTCTCTCCTTCAAGTTTCACTTCCCCCACTACTTCCACGGTGATATCAGAAACAATCTCCGGTACCGAAAGTACCGCCAGATCCGGCAACTCCCGTTCCGTTGAGGACTTAACCAGAAACCGGGCTGCTTCTGAACAAAGGATCAGCGGATGCCAGCCTTGATCTAGTACGGCAGCCACCGACCGGGAAAGCGCCTTGATCCAGACAGTTCTGGTGGGCGAGTCCATGGCGGACATGATCCCCGAAGAGGTTTCCACGGTACTGTCCAGAATCTTCTGTTCCAAGCTCTGGCTTAGAGTGAGTACCCGGAGGACCCTATCATCGGTGGCGTACTGCAAGCATATCTGTCGGCTAAGGGCTTGCCGGACCTTTTCGTTGAGGAACTGCATATCTTTGGCTGCCTTGGTGGCCGCCGGGCCGTAATCCACCAGCGCCTCCAGAATAGCTACCATATTGCAAATAGAAACCTGTTCCCGGAGCAGAGCCTGGAGGACCTTATAGATTTGTCCCAGAGTAAGAATCTTCTGTACCTCCCCCACCACTGCGGGGTAATCTTTCCCGAGAGTATCCAGGATTGACTGCGTCTTCTGGCGATCCAAGATCTCCGGAGCATGGCGCTTGATGATGTTCGTTAAATGGGTAGCGATAATTGAGGGAGGATCCACCACGGTATAACCCGCCCGTTCCGCCTCGTCCCGCTTATCCTCGTTTATCCAGAGGGCCGGGAGACCGTAGGCTGGCTCGCGGGTTTTTTCACCGTCTAACTCTTCCTTTACCCCTCCGGGGTTAATACAGAGGTAATGCCCCATACGTATCTTGCCCCGGCCCACGTCCACACCCTGGATCTTAAAACAGTACTCCGAAGGTTCCAGCCGTATATTGTCGATGACCCGTATCCGGGGAATAACCAGCCCCAGGTCCAGCCCGGATTCCCGGCGGATCCGGTGGACCCGTTCCAGAAGTTCCGCCCCCTTCTCCCGGTCCACCAGGGGGATGAGTCCGTACCCAAGTTCCAAGGACAAGGGATCCAGGGGTACAACGGGGGACATTTCCGCCTCCTCGGGGTTGGGACTCTTTGTCTCTGCGGGCTGTTTCCAGCAAAACCGGATCGCCAGAATGCACAACCGGACGGCCAGTGAGAATCGAAAAGAAACATCCTCCCAAAAAACGCCGTTGAAAACTAACCGGATTACAATAATGCCAACGGCGGTGGAAACCAGTAACGCCGAAAACGCAGAGAAAACCCGGAGCATGTGACCACCAAACCCCGCACCTTGGATCAGGATGAGCCGGGTGCAAGACACATTCAAGGCCAAACTGAATACGGATATCACCAAAAGGAAGGGGGGAACGATGTTGAAATTTGTAACTTTCTTGGTATAAAGGACAGTCAGGAATATGAGCAGAGCTAAAACTAGGTTAATGGCCATGAAGATGTCCAGAAGCGGCGTGGGAAGCGGGATGACGATCATCACCACCACCGTCACCACTGCCATAAAAAATTCCCTGCGCTTACCAAACAGATTCTTAGTTAGAAAATTCCAGATATCGGACATTATTCAACCCACTCTCTTTTATACTCTATAATGTACAAATACGGTTAAAATATTCAAAACTATGGCAAGTATAGAATAGTTAATCTGTCATATAATGATAGAGGAAAAATTTTCTATTTCAACTGCTGCTATAAGAAAAATACGGCGCTTATTGAATATAACCAACGGTTACCGAAAAAGCCGGGGCCTGGGAAAACTTGTCTTCCCCCGCATAGCCAACCAGTACTCCACAGAGAGGGGAAAACCCTTCCGGTAGTCCGGCTTTTTTGGCCAGCGGAGGATTATCCTTAAACGCCACGGCGGCGGACCCAACATAGCAGGAAGCGAGATCCAAAGCGGTGGCGGCCACAGTGATATTCGCGGCGGCGCAGGCTGCATTTACTCCGCTATAGGGAGATTCCGGGCCGGAAATCAGAAACAGGGCAGGAGCGCCGTAAAGGGCATGATACCCTTCCAGATCGGCCCGTTGTTTGGCAAAACCTCCCATGGCTCTCATGTTGGCCAGGGCTTTTTCATCAATTTCTTTCAACAGCTCAGGGCTTGTAATTACTGAAATATGAAAATTACCGAATTTCGGCGCTCTGGTCCCGGCTTTCGCCAGGGTTTCCAGTTTATCCTGTTCAACCTTTTTTTCAGTGTAGCCCCGAACACTTTTTCTGGTTTCAATCGCTTTTAATGCATCCATAATTTTTCACTCCCGGTAAATAATATAACAACCATCAAGATTGCTTGCCGCCATGACTTGCCGCGCCCCTACGTTTCCGGCTTTATTTTTTCTATTATATCCATAAAGCGGCCGGAAAGTTTTATGAATTGTTTTGTTTCCCGTTCGCCAAACTGATCGACAACCTGCGATAGTAACGCCATGGCCTTTTGCTCCTGCTCCTCAACCACAAGGCTGCCTTTTTCGGTAAGCGAAAGCAGCTGTTTCCTCCGGTTAGCCTTGTTTATATCCCGTATGATAAAGCCCTTTTGTTCCATCACTCCCAGCATCTGGGAAACCGCAGCCCGGCTGATACAGAGTAAATCAGGAATCGTTACTTCACCGTCTTCAAAGGTATGGTTTTTAATACCCGCCAATACGACAAGTTCCGCCATGGAGACATTCTCTCCGGAGCCGGGATGGAAAACCCGAAAAGTCATCTCCAGCTGCTTGAACCTGAAAACTGAATGAATCATCCGGTTTATAAGATCCCCTTCCATTCCTACCCCAAAATAGCGCAAATTCATTTGACATTTTCATGTATTGTCAATATATTAACAATAAAGTAATTGACAATTAAGGGCAAGGGGTGTAACCGGATTATGAGGAAGCTGCCCGGACAGGACAAGTTAGAACGCTTTATGCGGGGACGCTATGGTCATGATGAACTTAACCGCGTTTTTTCGGCCTTGGCCCTGGCGCTCTGCTTTGTTTCCGTTATTATTCGGTGGCCCCCGCTGTCATCATTGTCCATGGCCCTGGTCATTATCTGCGTCTTTCGCTCCTTTTCAAAAAATACCGGGGCGCGGGTTAGGGAGGCAAATTACTATTTCAGCCTGAAATCCAAGTTGATTCGCTTTTTCGGCGGCGCCGCAGAAAACGTACGGCAGCGCATGACCCACCGGATTTTTACCTGCCCCTCCTGCGGCCGGCGCTGCAAGGTCCCTAAGGGCAAGGGCCGTGTCAAGATCACCTGTAGGCACTGCGGCACTCAGTTTATAAAAAAGGCCTAGGGGGGAACGGTGTTCGGAACTGTAAGGGCAAATCGAAAAGCGCTTTCCCCGGAAGAACGAAAACGGTATGACGGGGCATACTGCGGTCTTTGCCGTGAATTAGGCGCCAAGGCCGGCGCTTTAGGCCGTTCCTGCCTGAGTTATGACATGACCTTTTTATCCATGCTTCTCTCATCGCTGTATAATCTCGACGAACAACAGGAAAACTGTGTTTGCAGAGTTCGCCCGATATCTCACCCCTTCATTGCCAATGAAGCCCTATCGTATTGCGCCGATATGAATATAACCCTGGCCTATTACCAAGCTCTGGACGACTGGAAGGATGACAGGAAAAAAAGTGCAAAACAAAAAAGCGAAGCCTTGGCAAAACACCTTCCTGAAATAGCCGAAAAATGGCCCCGGCAATGCCGGGTAATTAAAGAAAAACTGAAAAGCTTAAGCGAGATGGAAAAAGCCAATGAACTTAACCCTGACCTTCCCATGAATTGTTTTGGGGAACTTTTGGGGGAACTATTTATGTGGCGTGAACAAGGACCTGATGTTCGTGATCACGCCCCAGCGCTTAAAGCCATGGGCGCCGCCCTGGGGCGGTTTATCTATCTTTTGGATGCCTGTAATGATCTTAAGCGGGATATCAAAAAGCAGCGTTATAACCCCCTGGTGGTCCAGAGAAGGGAGGAGTTTACTCCCCTTTTAACCATGATGATGGCCGAATGTACCGCGGCCTTTGATAAACTTCCGATAAACCGGGACAGTGGTATCCTGCGGAATGTACTCTATTCCGGAGTCTGGCAAAGTTACCGGCATCCTTCCGGTAAGAAAAAGGCGGAGGCCTAATAGGATGGAAGACCCCTATAGCATATTGGGGATCAGTCCCGGCGTCTCCGACGAGGAGCTGACCCAAGCATACCGGAGGCTGGCAAAAAAATATCATCCCGATATAAATCCCGGCAACAAAAATGCGGAATTAAAGATGCGGGAAATAAACGCCGCCTATGAACAGATCAAAAAGCAGAAATCGGGGGGCGTGAATTATGAGCAGACCGATGGCAGTTATGGTAAGCAATCGCAAAACCAGAGTGGAGGATACCGGGGAGAAAATCCCGGGGACCAAGGCCCCTTTAGCGGCGGTTTTAATTTTTGGTTTGGTGATTTTGGTGATTTTTTCGGTGAAGACCGGGAGCAGGGAACTCCTGAAATAAACCAGGCCCGTGCCCTTGTTGAAGGCGGGCGTTATCGTGATGCCCTGCTGGTGTTATCAAGATTACCCAACCATACCGGGGAATGGTTCTTTTACAGCGCCCTTGCCAATGCAGGAACGGGCAACAGGGTAACTGCCATCTCCCATGCCCGCGAAGCGGTACGGATTGAACCGGGTAATATGCAATACCGGTCTTTGCTGAATCAATTTGAACGCAACAGTTTTGCATATCGAGAGGCCGGGGAAGGCAGGGGCTTTAGTATGCGGAATTTGGGGAGCTCTATTTTCAGAATTATACTGGCGCAACTTTTCTGTTTGTTTTGCTGCCGGCCATGCTAAGGAAATTACGGAGGTTAATGATATGGGTAGAATAATCGGTATAGATCTTGGAACGACCAATTCATGCATAGCCGTACTGGACGGTGGAAAGCCTGAGATCATTTCCAATGCGGAAGGGGGGAGGACAACTCCATCGGTGGTGGCCATTACCCAAAGCGGAGAACGCCTGGTAGGACAGAGCGCAGTACGCCAGGAACTTACCAATAGTGAACGGACCGTCCGGTCCATAAAACGGGAAATGGGTACTTCCCATAAGGTGCAAATGGGGGAAAAAACATTTTCCCCGCCTGAAATTTCCGCCATGATTCTTGCAAAACTGAAACGGGATGCCGAAGCTTTTCTTGGTGAAACCGTATCAGAGGCGGTTATTACCGTCCCGGCTTATTTTACCGATTCCCAGCGGCAGGCTACCAAAGACGCGGGGGCAATTGCAGGACTTACGGTGCGCCGCATCATCAATGAACCAACCGCGGCGGCCCTGGCCTACGGCGCTGATAAAGAAGAAAACCAGAAGGTACTGGTTTTTGATCTGGGGGGCGGCACCTTTGATGTTTCTATCCTCGATATAAAAGACGGTGTCATAGAAGTCTGCGCCACCGCCGGGAACAACCGCCTGGGGGGAGATGATTTTGACGCCCGCATAACGGAATACCTTGCCGAAGAATTCAAAAAAGAAACCGGCTTTGATGTGAAAAAACAGCTCGTGGCCATGCTGCGGATAAAAGAAGCGGCGGAACAGGCTAAGAAAGAACTGTCCGCTTCCGAACAAACCGAAATAAATCTGCCCTATCTTTGTGAAGCGAAGGGATCACCCCTGCACTTAAAAGCCGCCCTTACACGCTCGCAGTTTAATAAACTGACTTCCCATCTGGTGGATGCCACGGAAGCTCCGGTCAGACAGGCCATGGAGGATGCGCATATTACCAAAGATCAGATAGGAAAGGTGCTCCTGGTGGGCGGCTCAACCAGGATTCCTGCGGTACAGGATGCGATACAGCGTATCACCGGAAAGCCCGGCTTTAAGGGTATCAATCCCGATGAATGTGTAGCGGTCGGCGCAGCTTTGCAGGCAGGTGTACTCATCGGGGAAGTAACCGGCTTGCTTCTGCTTGATGTTACGCCCCTGTCCCTGGGCATTGAAACCGTGGGGGGGATGTGTACCCATGTGATAGAGCGTAACACCACGATTCCTATTTCAAAAAGCCAGATTTTTACTACCGCCGCTCCATTCCAGTCTTCGGTTGAAATAAACATTTTACAGGGGGAACGCCCCCGGTCAAGCCAGAATAAAACCCTGGGCAAATTTCGCCTCAAGGGTATACAGCGGGCCATGGCCGGGGTTCCCCAAATAGAAGTTACCTTTACCATCGATTCCAACGGTATCGTGAATGTAAGCGCAAGGGATTTAAAAACCGGCAAAGCCCAGGAGATTACTATAGAAGCATCTTCCAACTTGAGCGAAGCTGAGCTGCAGTCCGCCATACATGACGCGGAACAGTATGCCGCTGAGGACGCCCAATTCCGTAAAGATCAGGATGCCCAGGGAAAGCTGCAAACGGTGATAGCGCGGGCG
The DNA here is from genome assembly GCF_000297095.1 of Treponema primitia ZAS-1. Classification (NCBI taxonomy): domain Bacteria; kingdom Pseudomonadati; phylum Spirochaetota; class Spirochaetia; order Treponematales; family Treponemataceae; genus Treponema; species Treponema primitia. The sequence continues at coordinate 58,924 of NZ_AEEA01000181.1, forward strand.
GAAGGAATGGAACAGGATGCTGCAAAAAATAAGGACAAGGAGCTGTTCAAGAAATACCGGGAAGCTTTCAAGGAGCCGCTAAAAAATGCAAAAAAGGCGCTTAACGGCAAAGACGCCGGGGCCGTGAACACCGCTATTGCTGAACTGGAAGCGCTTATCGCATCCCTTGAAAACGGGTAAGCTTATCGTATAGATTATACATTACGGAGGTATGGTATGACATCGTACGAGACAATCTTTATCAGACGGTCGGCAAAAAAATACGATATGACACCCCTTGACAATCAGGTTTTAGAGAATATCAAACAGTATGTTGCTTAGAAATAGAGATTGCCTATGACAGTTGAAAAGAGAGGTAATTAATTATGTATTCTATGATCCCCCAAAAATTACTTACTTACTTTTTATACTTTGGCATCATGTCTTTTGCCGGTTGGATTATTGAGGTGCTATATCGGTCTTCGAAGGAAAAGCGCTTTGTAAACGCTGGGTTTCTTTCCGGTCCCTTTGTACCGATTTATGGCTTTGGCGCCGTAATTATTACCGCCATTCATGTAGAAGCGCAGTCGCTGCCGTCCACCGCCGCGTGGGTTATTACCCTTCTTTCACCCACCATACTTGAATACTTTGGCGGATGGTTAATGGAAACACTATTCGGCATGAAATTATGGGACTATCACGAAAGGCGCTTTAATCTCTCGGGCCGTATATGCCTGCGATTCTCGATTTACTGGGCTTTTTTCGCAGCCCTGCTGGTTTTGTTTATACAGCCCCTGGTGTTTACCCGGATCATGGTTCTGGGACCCTATCTTTCCCATTTTGTTGCCGGAGGGCTTCTGGCTTACTTCATTGTGGACATCGATCATTCGGTAAAATCAATATTTAACTTCAAAACCTTCCAGAAGGATATTGCCGCCTTGATTGAAAAGGGAAAAGAGTTTCATTCAGCCTTTGGTTTTTCAGGCGATATGGATGATAAAAAACTGAAACTGCCGATGGAAGTGCGCCGTATACTAAAACCGCTTAATGCTTTCCCCAGCCTCAGGAGAAATTTCAAAGGAAAACTGCCGGCCTTCCCTGATTGGATACGGAACCATCTTGAAAAACGATTCTGGAAATAATTGTTTCCAACCAAATAACGCTTGGCTATATTTTAGAAAAGTGATAGATTTAGAGGAGACTAACATGAAGGAGTCAAAGTATGAATTTATATGATTTTACCGTAGCGGACCGCGAAGGAAAACCGGTTTCTCTTGCCGCCTATAAGGGGAAAGTGCTTTTGATTGTGAATACCGCCACCAAATGCGGGCTGACACCGCAATATGCGAGTCTGCAAAAACTGTACGAAACATACCACGACCGGGGATTTGAAATTTTGGACTTTCCCTGTAACCAATTCGGCGGACAAGCTCCGGGCAGCGCAGAGGAGATTGGCGAATTTTGTACAATCAATTTTCACACTACCTTTCCGCAGTTTGCCAAGATTGATGTAAATGGTGATAAAGCCGCGCCTCTTTTTGTGTATCTCAAAGAGCAGATTGAGGAAACCGAAGATGAGGAGGCAGCGGCTCTCAAAGAACGGCTCAAGGGGTACTCTTCTTTCACCGGCGTCAAGGACATCAAATGGAATTTTTCCAAATTTCTTGTCAACCGTGACGGTCTGGTGACCGCATGGTTTTTCCCAACGTTTAATCCCGAAAAATTGTCTTCCGCAATTGAGCGCTTACTCTAAAAGTTACTATTCGATCCGGAGTATTAAACCAGCCCTTGGCTTAACCCGTGTTGAATATAGATATCAGCAGCGCCTGTTCCATGAATACACAAGCCATACCCCTTGACCGTTTAAAAAATAAGTAATATAATAAACTATGTATATTTTAGGAGAGAAAATAGATGTTTGAAACAATAGCATTGGACACAAAAACTATGATAATACGGTCTGATAATGAAACAGATTTAACTGAAATCATTGGTTTCATCAATAAAAAAGATAAAACTAATAACATAAAATCCTTTCTTGAATTTGCCGCAAAAAATAGAGTCGTGAACAAGGGATATAAATTTAATCGAGATGATTGCTATGACAGATAGAATATTTGTAGATAGTAATGTATGGGTCTATTTCTTTGTGCAGGATGAATATAATAAATATAAAATCGCCGGGGAATATTTTTCAAAGAATGCAAATAATTCTGTATTCATTATAACATATCAGGTAATTAATGAAACAACAAATCAACTTATAAAGAATAAGATTTCAGAAAAAACCATTAAAGAAAATATTGAATATATGTACAAAATATGTACAATTCAAGATTTTTCAAAAAATATAATATTATCAGCCTCTAAATTAAGAGAATTATATTCATTTTCTTTTTGGGATAGTATTATTGCGGCAAGTGCAATAGAATCAAATAGTAATATTCTTGCAAGTGAAGACATGCAAGACGGACTAAAAATAAATAATACGACCATTAAAAATATTTTCAAAATATAATATGAAAAGTGAAATAAAGTACGCCATTATAAAGAGGCAATAAATCGTGATCAAATCAACCCAGGAAATAATTGATCGGGCAATAAAAAGCGCTGCCGGAGGAAAAGAAAAGATCCTGGTCATTGCTGCCGCCCATGATGAGAATGTTTTACAAGCCGCAGCGGCAGCTGCCCATCAGGGAATAGTAAAACCGGTTTTGGTGGGTAATGCGGAAAAAATCGCTGATATACTGGAAGAAATTGGTGAAAAAAGTACCGATTATTGGATTGAACATGCGGCGGACAACACAAACGCTGCCGCAAAGGCGGTTTCTCTGGTACGATCGGGAAGGGCCGATTTTTTAATGAAGGGACTGCTCAGTACCGCCGAGTTGATGCGGGCGGTAATTGATAGGGAAACAGGGCTGCGGACAGGAAAGGTAATAAGCCATGTCATGTTATACGAGACCGCCGCATACCCAAAGATTTTGGCGGTAACCGATGGGGGTATGAATACCTATCCGGATTTGGAAAAAAAGATCGCCATTGTAACTAACGCAGCTGAAATGTTTAAGGTCCTTGGTTATGATCGGATAGTAGCAGCCTGTGTTTGCGGCGCCGAATCGGTGGATCCGAAAATTCAATCTACCGTAGACGCCCAAGCCCTTAGCCGTATGACCAGCCAATGGGATACGTACAATCTTAAGGTACTGGGACCAGTGGGCCTGGACCTTGCAATCAGTGAAAACGCCTGCCGGCATAAGGGGTACGATGATCCCGATGGCGGTAACGCAGATATTCTTTTGATGCCAAATTATGAAGTGGGCAATGGGATAGGAAAGGCTCTTACCTATTTTGCGGGGGCACGGTCGGCGGGGATCATTTTAGGAGCGAAGGTTCCTATCGTACTGGTATCCCGGTCGGATGAAGCGGAAACAAAACTAAGTTCCATAGCCTTAGGCTGCTTACTGTCTGGTTGACCTATTCAGCAGGCTTTGGAACTTGGCAAAAATTGGCTGCCTAAGTTTTTTGTTGATTTTTGCCAACTAGTGTTGTATGATATGGGTCATGTCTTTCAAGTATCCCTGATGTTTCCAGTAAGGAGAATTGGTATGGCCCAAACCGGTAGTCTTGCACATCATGCCAAGTTTAGTTCGCGGTGGGGATTTATTCTCGCTTCTGTGGGCTCCGCGGTCGGTATGGCCAATGTGTGGGGCTTCCCCTATAAAATAGGAGCAAACGGCGGCGGAGCCTTCATCATTGCGTATCTTATATTTGTGGTTATTTTCAGCAGCACCGGGCTTGCGGCGGAATACGGCATTGGCCGCCGCTCCAAAACCGGTACGGTGGGCTCCTATCATGCGGCGTGGATATCCGGGGGAACTAGGGCCAAAGAAAAAATCGGCCGCTTCGTGGGATGGCTTCCTCTGGCAGGATCCATGTGTATCGCCATCGGCTATGCGGTAATTATCACCTATGTGCTTAAAGCCTTTGTCCATTCGGTGTCCGGCGCACTGATGACGGTGGATACTGCGCAGTGGTTTGAATCCTTTTCGCTCACCAATTATTCGGTGGTTCCCCTCCATATCATTGTGGTGGTGGGAACCCTCTTGACCCTGCTCCTGGGCGCATCCAGTATTGAAAAGACCAACAAGGTGATGATGCCCCTGTTCTTCCTTGTCTTTGTGGTTCTGGCAATCCGGGTAGCTTTTCTGCCCGGCGCAGCGGCGGGGTATAAATTCATGATTATCCCCGTGTGGTCCCAGTTCAAAAACCCCATGCTGTGGGTGTGGGCCATGGGTCAGGCGTTCTTCTCCCTGTCCATGACCGGCAGCGGGATGATCGTCTACGGCGCGTATCTGGATGATAAGGAGGATCTTGTCTCAGCGGCCAGATGGACCGCCGTATTCGATACCCTCGCAGCATTTGTGGCGGCCCTGGTCATCATTCCTGCGTGTTTTGCCTACAAAATTGATGTGGGCGGCGGCCCCGGGCTCCTCTTTGTAACCCTGCCGAGGATTTTGCAGGACATCCCCTTTGGGCAGTTCTTCGCTATTATTCTTTATGGAGCCATGATCTTTGCCGGGGTAAGCTCCCTGCAAAATATGTTTGAAGCGGTGGGCGAATCTTTGCTCAAGCATATTCCCGCACTGACCCGCAAGTTCATGCTGTTTATTCTCTGCGCAGTCTGTCTTGGGGTTGGGATCAATATGGAACCCATATTCCGGTGGGGTCCCTGGATGGACATAGTATCAATTTATATCATTCCCATCGGCGCAACGCTGGGAGCGGTCTCCTGGTTCTGGATCATGAAGAAGGACGATCTGATGGAAGAAATTAACAAAGGCGCCCTGAAGGCACATGGAAACTACTGGTATCTCCTGGGAAAGTTTGTCTATGTGCCCCTGGCGGCGATTCTCTGTGCCGTTGCCTTATTTAAGCAGATATCTTTCTAGGATATTTTAAGAAAAACTATGGTACCTATACAAGCCCCGTTTTCCGCAGCGCCCGTTCCAGGTCTCCGATGATATCCTCCGCGTCCTCGATACCCACACTGAAACGGAAAAATCCGTCGTGGAACTCCGGGGGGTAGAGATACTGCCGTTCATCCTTTTCACCAAGGAAGACGATGAGGCTTTCATCATGACCCAGGGAAACCGCTGAGGTGATGACCCGGAGATGGCTGACAAAGCGGTTGTGGGTGTCGTGGTCCGCCTTAAGGCCAAAGGAAAGTACCCCGCCATAGCCCGGGGACATTTGGGCAGCCGCAATAGCGTGGCCGCGGTGGCTCTTGAGCCCCGGGTAGGCGACAAAGCGGACGCAGGGAAGGCTCTCGAGGTACTCCGCGACCTTCTGGGCGTTCTCGTTGTGCTGGCGCATCCGCAGGGGCAGGGTTACGGAACCCCGCATGATGAGCCAGGCGTTGAAGGGGCTGATTACCCCGCCAAGGTTTACCTGGGCTTGGGCTCGGATGATGTCCAGGTGTTCCTTTTTACCAATGATGGCGCCCCCCATGGAATCTCCGTGGCCGTTGATGTACTTGGTCAGGCTTTCCACGGCGAAATCCGCCCCCAGTTCCAGGGGCCGTTGGTTGTAGGGTGAGGCGAAGGTATTGTCCACCGAAAGGAGGGCGCCGTTTTTATGGGCAATAGCCGCTATAGCCCGGATATCCGAGACCGTGATGGTGGGGTTGCCCGGGGTCTCAATGTGGACAAGCCGGGTATTGGGCCGTACCGCCTTCCGCACCGCTTCCAGGTCCGAGGTATCCACGATGGTGGTCTCCACGTTGAACTTATTATTGAAGATTTCGTTCAAAAGCCGGTACACCGCGATATAGGTAACGCTGGAAAAGACCACATGGTCCCCGGATTTGAGGAGCGAAAAGAAGAGCCCCGACAGGGCGGCTACCCCGCTGCCCAGGACCACACAGTCTTCGCCTCCGGAAAGTGCGGCTATCTTTTCCTGAAGGTACTGCTGGTTGCTTCCCCCATTCCGTGTGTAGAGGTTCTTATCGGAACCGCTCCAGTTCAGGTCCGATGGATCGTAGGGCAGTTCGTAGCTGTTCGTCATGACGATGGGCCGCTTAATGGCCCCGGTCCCGGTGTCTACATCGTTCCCGGTATGTACCGCCCGGGTATGGAAACCAAATTCTTTGCCATAGGTCCGCTTACTCATTTTTCACTTCCTATTATTCCCATTGAATTTATATACATTATTTTTGTCTTTTCCGGGGTTTCCGTCAAGAGATACCTGTCTTTTTTTCTCCGATACGGTATGCTCTACCCATGAAACTTATCGAATTCCTAAAAAAGAAGGACATTGTATTTTCCGCAAAACGGTACGGTATTGATGCGCTGGGAGCCATGGCCCAGGGACTTTTCGCGTCCCTTCTCATCGGAACCATCATCGGAACCATAGGGGAGCAGTTCAAGATACCGATCCTGCTCACCATAGCCGCTTATGCACGGGCCGCTACGGGTCCGGCCATGGCGGTGGCTATCGGAGTGGCGCTGAAATGTCCCATGCTGGTCCTGTTCTCCCTTATTGCCGTGGGCGGTGCCGCCAATAACCTGGGCGGGGCAGGCGGTCCCCTGGCGGTTTATTTTATCGCGGTAATTTCCGCCGAATTCGGGAAGCTGGTTTCCAAGGAAACTAAGATCGATATCATCGTTACCCCGGCAGTAACCATCGCCGTGGGGGTCCTGCTGTCCCTGGGCTGCGCTCCGGCCATAGGCGCCGCGGCCAGCGCCATGGGGAATGCCGTCATGTGGGCCACGGAACTCCATCCCTTCTTTATGGGCATCCTGGTTTCGGTTATCGTAGGGATGATCCTCACCCTGCCCATCAGCAGCGCCGCTATCTGCGCCGCCCTGAACCTTACAGGCTTAGCCGGCGGCGCCGCAGTTGCCGGCTGCTGCGCCCAGATGGTGGGCTTTGCGGTGATGAGCTTTAAGGAAAACAAGTGGGGCGGACTTTTTGCCCAGGGAATCGGCACCTCCATGCTTCAGATGGGGAACATAGTCCGGAACCCCCGGATATGGATACCCCCCACCATCGCTTCGGCCATAACCGGCCCCATCGCCACCTGCATTTTCGCCCTCCGCATGGACGGGCCGGCGGTGGCGTCGGGCATGGGCACCTGCGGCCTCGTGGGGCAGATAGGGCTCTATACGGGCTGGATCAGCGATATTGCAGCGGGTACAAAGACTGCCATTACCGCCTTTGACTGGACAGGGTTAGTGTTGATATGCTTCATCCTGCCGGCAATACTGACCTCCGTTATCGCCATACCCCTGCGGAAGAAGGGGTGGATCAAGGGGAATGATTTGACACTGGATTTGTAGGCGAACTTAACAAATAAGATAAGCTCTATTTCCGCTTCAGGAAAGCTTTAAGCAAAAGATGCCGTAGAGGGGAATGCTTTTTATCCCTCCCTCAAACCCGAAGTTCCGGGTCGATACCCGTATGGCGTAGGGCGGCTTGTAGAGCTCAACAAACCGGGTTAGACTTTTGGACCGGACATTTCGGGCAGATTTTACCTCCAGGGGAATGATATTGCCCTGCCTATCCTGAAACACAAAATCTACTTCCGCCATGCCTTTTGATTCCCAGTAATAAGGGGTTATGTTATTTACCCTCAGGGCCTGACAAATAAAATTCTCCGTGAGGGCGCCCTTAAAAATATCGAATCGGGGATGACCGCTTAAAACCAGGGATGGTGCGATCTCAAATTTTGAACAGAGCAATCCCGTATCTACCATGTACAGTTTGAAGAAGCCGTTTTCCGCATATGCCGAAAGAGGCGCCAGCCCGGACCGGACCTTCTCGCAGAGGTTGACCATCCCCGCCGTCTTGAGCCACTGCAGGGGCAGCTCATACTCCTGGGCGCGCCCTCCATGTTTGATAAGTTTGTACTGGAACTTGTGATTCTCCTTGGCAAGCTGGGCGGGAACGCTGGCCCAGGCTGCCAAAATTCGGTTTGTCTCATGGGAGGAAGCGTATTTAGCCATATCGGCGATATACGAATCGTTCAAAGTTTTTTGCGCGGCCTGCACAAAGTTAAAGTCCTGGGTTTGGATGTATTCCATCACCGCCCGGGGCATCCCGCCGCTTATCAAATAGGTCCGATACAGATCCAGCCCCCGATCATGAAGGGGAAAGGGGCTAAAATCCTCAAAATGCTCCCTTATAAGACCCGCCAAGGCTTCATTCCCGGCGGCCCAAAGGAATTCCTCGAAGTCCAGAGGGTAGAGGGTGAGCATATCCACCTTACCCACAGGAAAGGAATATTTTTCGCGATTAAGCGCCACCCCAAGGAGGCTCCCGGCAGCAATAATATGGTATTCCGGGGCATTTTCGCAGAAATATTTCAGGCTCGTTAAGGCCCGCTCGCATACCTGGATTTCATCAAAAACAATAAGGGTATCTTCAGCCAGGATTGACTGCCCTGCTGCGGCGGCCAGTTCACGCAATATCCGCTTGGGCTGAAGGTCCCGCTCAAAGACAGCCTGTATGTCCCGGGAATCCTCCAAATCAAAGTAGACCGTATTCTTATAATAGACCGCACCAAAGTTGAGGATGCTATACGTTTTACCTACCTGACGCGCCCCATAGACGATTAGGGGCTTCCGCACCCGGCTTTGCTTCCATTCTAAAAATTTAGCAGTTATGTTCCGTTTCATGATATCACCACATACTAATTATATGGCAAAAGTGTAGTTTGTCAACACCTTTTCAAATATAAAAGTGTTATAGAAATACACTTTTTCGAAGCTACAGTCCTATTTCCCCTTTCGTTTCCACCTGATATACACCTGCCGTCCGGTGCCGTTCTCCTGGGGCCGTTCCTCGGTCTCGAACTGGGGAACCGCCCGGAAGAGGTCCGCCAGTTTCTTGAAGCCGTAGTTCCGGGGGTCGAACTCGCTGGACCGGAGGGTGATCTTCTGCCCTACCCCGCCCAGATAGGCCCAGCCGGATTCATCGGCCAGATCGTCCACCGTATCGTGGAGGAGTTTGAGGAGTTTGCGGTCCACCTTGAAGTCCCGCTTGGGCCGGGCAGCCGGGCGGGCGTCGTCTTCGTCGGCCTCCTCCTGGTTATCCCGCAGTATTTCTGTGTAGATAAATTTGTCGCAGACCGAAACAAAGGCCCGGGGTGTTTTCTTTTCCCCAAAGCCGTAGACCGTGCGGCCGCTTTCCCGGAGCCTTGCAGCAAGGCGGGTAAAGTCTGAGTCGCTGGAGACAATGCAGAAGCCGTCCAGTTTGTCGCTGTAGAGGAGGTCCATGGCGTCGATGATCATGGCGCTGTCCGTAGCGTTTTTGCCGGTGGTGTAGGAAAACTGTTGTATGGGCTGGATGGCGTGCTCCAGCAGCCGGTCCTTCCAGGAGCGGAGGTTTGTGCTGGTCCAGTCGCCGTAGATCCGTTTGACGCTGGCCACACCGTACTTGGCCACCTCGTCCAGGAGGCCTTCGATGATGGCGGGCTGGGTATTATCGGCGTCGATGAGGACCGCCAATTTTGACTGGTTTGCTTCTATCTGATTAGCTGAAAATGGTAATAGGGGCATTGTTTACTCCTTAGAATTTCAATTGGAAGCCCCGCAAAGCGGGACTCATTCTCCAAAAATTGATTGTTTAATCCGCCGGAGGAGACTGATCTTTCCCAAGGGGAGGCGGATCGTGTCGCCGGGCGGTACGGGTTTGAGGACCAACAGGCTCTCTCCCCCGGATTTTTCCATGGCCTCGGGTATACCGATGACCCGGTTCACTTCCCCATCCGGATTGGACCACATAATTTCTATGAGCTGCTTCGAGGTAATGGCCTGTTTCGCGATGGATGTTTTTCCCACGTAGTCAAGACCCCGGGCTTCCAGTTTTTCATACCGTACCGAGACACCTACCAACTGGGATTCATTAAGTATGAGCCGCCGCTCTATCCGGGCGGAAAGCTCGTCCCGTTCGCCCTTGGTAAGGGACAGCTTTTCCAGGGCCGAACGGAAGCGTCCCTTAGCCTGTTCCGCCTTTTCCGTATCAAGAAACAGTGTTTCTACTTCGCTGCAAAATGCGGGTTTATCCTGAAACCCGTCAGAATGGAACCGGGATTCAGGCTGGGACGGATAGGGGGAATACCTATCTCCGGGTAAGGTATCGACAAGCTGGGGCGGCTGGGCGATGATATCTATCCCCGCCTTATGAAGGGCCTGGATAGCATCGGTCTTTTCGGATGCCGAAAGGAGGTAGACCCCCGGCATAAGAGTCCGGCTTATCAGAGAAGAAACAGGCTCCGCTTCGGCCAGGTACCGGCGGTCCTCCGACAGGGTAAGGACTATCCCCTGGTGGAGAGAAACCCCGGAATACCGGGATTCCCAGTCCTTCACGGTCCAGCGGAGGTTCTGATCCACCTGGTTTCCCGATAGGCGATCCAAGAGGGTAACCATGGCCTCGGCATTCATGCCCCGGTCAAAGCCCCGGACTACCGATTCCCGGGTAATCTCAAACCGCACCGCCGTACCGGTTTCCCGGACAAGGCTGAAGGAGGCAAGAGCCAGGGCATCGGAAAAGGGGATCTCCGGATAGAGTATACAGGAAAAGGCCGTATCCATGGCAATTACCGCAACTTGCGACGAAGTTTCCGGCGCTACTTGCAACGCAGTTTCCCGCGCTACTTGCAACGCAGTTTCCCGCGCTACTTGCAACGCAGTTTCCCGCGCAGTCGGGGGATACCGGAAATATCCATCCCGTGAATCGGTCCCCAGAAGGCCTACGGTCTTGAACGCTTCCAGCATCGAATCGAACAGATCGTCACTGTTCCCCCGGCCCTTGGTTTCCACCCCCCAGGGTATCTGCTCAATGCCGCTCCGTTCCAGAATATCCGCAATCCGTTTGAGGGTTGACCGGGGATAACGCTGCGCCATCTTCAGGGCATCCATAAAGGTGTGGATAAACCTGGTGAGCGCCGAAAGGCGGCCCCGGTTAGCTTGCAAAGGGAACTTCGCTGCAAGCGGCCAGAGGGCAGGCTTGGGGATAGTTTTATCGATACAGATTCCTGCGGCACAGTATTCCTGCCGTTCATTGAAAGAAAGGGCCGTAAAGTAACGGATCTTCGATTCATCGGGGACAAGCCCTTCCCCTTGCTGCTGCAGAAGACCCAGGCACTGCAGACCCCCGATAAGGGACTCAAGATCCAAACCGGGGAAGAGAAGCCTTCCGTCATCCAGAATTTTTTTCCGTATCCCCCCTTCGGTCTTAAAGAAGTCCTGCTGGTCGGAAACAAACGCAAAGAGCGCCGCCAGGATACGATCGTCCAGGACGCCATAGCCGGGCGGGTTACTCAGCTCCGAAATTTCCAGGGGCTCCGACGGAAAGAGGGAGCTCTTATCGACAACGATTGGGCCAAGTACCGGTTCCAGCAGGGGGTTCAGGGCCAGATGGTAGACCCCCTTTTCCTGAAACCGGTAAAGGATAAGCCGCTCCTCCAGGTTGAGGAGTATGCTATGCAGCTCTGCGTAGCTAAACTCCCCGGCGAAAAAGGTTTCCAGTTCCCCCGGCGCCGGCTCTTCCAGGGTTGCGATGGCGGCGATAATCCTGGCGTCGGTTTCATCAATATATAAGGCGATGGCCTCCTGAATTTCCTTGCGGGATAAGAAGGCCTCCAAATCTTCCGCAAGCCGCTGTTTATTGAAGGGAGTTTTGATATTCCCAAAGACGCTGCGCATGAGCTCGAAGTAGGAACTGTCCGGGAGGATCAGCAGGGCAGATTTCCAGACATCCGGGGAACGAAAGGGGGAGTTATTCATGCTGCCCTGCCCCACTTTGTCCGGCGAGTATCTCATTCTCCGTCCAGTGCTGGATGGCGTATTTGTAGCCCTGCTCGGCAAGGAATTTCTGGCGGTTCGCGGCGAAATCCTCCTCTACGGTATACCGGGAAACCAGGGTATAGAAATAGGAGTTCCGTCCCTTAGGCCGCAGAATACGGCCCAGGCGCTGCGCTTCCTCCTGCCGGGAACCGAAGGAGCCCGAAACCTGGATAGCCATGGAGGCATCGGGAAGGTCGATGGCAAAATTCGCCACCTTGGACACCACGATAACCCGGAACTCACCCCGCTTGAAGGCGCCGTATACCTTTTCCCGTTCCGCATTGGGGGTTTTCCCGGTAATCAGGGGCACCTTGAGAAGCCGGGCCAGCCCTTCCAACTGGGTGATATACTGGCCTATCACCAGGATATGATCCTCCGGGTGGTTATCCATCAACTGGCGGACGATGCTTTCCTTGTAGGGGTTTTCGCTGGCCACCCGGTACTTTTCCCGGGGAGTTGCCACGGCATAGGGGATCTTCAGCTTCTCCGGCATGTCCAGGCGGATCTCCGTACAGAGGGCTTCCGCAATCCAACCCTTGCTTTCCAGATCCTTCCAGGGGACATCGTAGCGTTTGGGCCCCACCAGGCTGAACACCGCGTCCTCCGCCCCGTCTTCCCGGATCAGGGTGGCGGTAAGCCCCAGCCGACGCACCGCCTGAAGCTCCGCGGTTACCCGAAAGACCGGGGCCGGCAGTAAGTGAACTTCGTCGTAGATGATCAGCCCCCAGGGCCGTTCCCGGAAGAGCTTGAAGTGGGGAAACTCCGCTTCCTTATCGGGCCGCCAGGTGATGATCTGGTAGGTAGCTATGGTTACCGGCGCCACCCGCTTGGAGTCGCCGGTATATTCGGCGATCTCATCCGCCTCAAGGTCCGTTTTATCCAGGAGCTCATCTATCCACTGATGCACCGCCGCCACATTGGTGGTAAGTACCAGGGTATTTGTTTTAAGGAGGCTCATCAGGGCCATGCCTACCATGGTCTTCCCCGAACCGCAGGGAAGCACCACCACCCCGTAACCGCTCCCGGGACCGTTGTTTCCCAGCACCGACCGGGCCGCTTCGGACTGGTAGTCCCGCAGGGTAAAGGGTCTGCCGGAAGCGGCGGCGGAACGCAGGCTCAGCTCCAGAGCCTCCCCGGTGATCAGGGGCGCCATATCCTGTACGGGCCAGCCCATCCGGATAAGCTCCCGTTTAACACTGCCCCGGTCGGTCAGCTTCAGCCTGAACCCCTCAGGGCACTGGTGAAGCAGCTTGGTCAGGGGCTTTGCGGCCCCTATTTCCGCCAGGATAGCCGTATCATCCGCCACCAGGAGGAGTTCCTCCGGAAGGGGGCGAAGGGGATCCAATGGCGCTTTTCCATCCGCCGCTACCAGCCGGATCTTGCCGTACCGCGCCATGGTATCGGAAAAACCTTCGAGTATGCTTTGAGGAACAGGATAGCGGCTATAGGCATCCAGGGCGGCCGCCACATCGGCGGGGGTGAAGCCTGCGCTGGCGGCGTTCCAGAGGGATAGGGGGGTTATCCTGAAGGTATGTATATGTTCAGGGGACTTTTCCAGTTCCGCAAAGGGCATAACGGCGGCCCGGGCTTCCTCAGCCTTGGGGGCATGAACATCCAATAACAGGGTACGATCACTCTGTACAATCAGGGGATTCGCAGAATCAATTGACATATCTTATCAATTATATAGGACATAGGGCGGAGTGGGAAGGGGCGGGGGTTTCAAACAAACGCTGATAGATTAACCCTTGCCCGCCATTTTCATAAGCCGCTCCACTTCCCCGCCCTCCAGTATGGTCGTCTTGAACACCTCGTTCTTAACGCCGGCGCCGGCGGGCACAAAAAAGCTGATCTGTTCCGAAGGTTCATCGTGGATGTTAGTTACCGAATGGACCTGGCCGGCGCTGACAATAAAGGTGTCGTAGGCATGGTATTCCACCCAGCCTGTTTCGCAATAAAACTGCACCCTGCCTTTGGTGACACAGATAATCTCGCAGACATCATGGTAGTGGGGAAGAACCGCGCCGCCCTTTTCCAGTTTTTCATAGAGGATCATGCTGGCCCGTATGTCCGCATGATCCGCATCGGCGGGGTTCAAAAAAGTTTTCTGGTACAGTTCGGGATGGTTTGGGTTTTTAACCATCGCAAGATCATCCCATTGGTGGACTATGGTGGTACCCATGGCTAGCTCCTTTTTAGGTTTTCCAAAGCCCGGATCACCGAAGCGGAATCGGAGACGGCGCCAAAGACGCCGCCCTGCATGGTGACCATTTTAAGGGCCGCGGCGTGGTTACCCATGTCGGTGGCGCCGGTGCAGTCTTCCAGGATAACACACTCGTAGCCCCGGTCGTTGGCATCCCGCATGGTGGTGTGGACGCACACATCGGTGGTGATCCCCGTAAGAATGATGTTGTCGATATGCTTCATTTTAAGGATCATGTCCAGGTCGGTGGCGTAGAAGGAGCCCTTGCCGGGCTTGTCGATGATCGCCTCCCCCTCCAGGGGGTACAGATCGCTTATGATGTCCCAGCCCTCTTCGCCCCGGACAAGGATGCGGCCCTTGGGACCCATGCTGCCCAGTTCCGCGCCTATCTGAGCACTCCGCCACCGTTTATTTGCCGGCAGATCCGAAAGGTCGGGCCGGTGTCCTTCCCTGGTGTGGATGATCGTGAAACCCGGTATGCTCCGGGCTAGGGTCAGCAGTTTTTTGATGGGCTCAATGGCCCGGGCGGTATTGGAAAGATCGTAGCCCATCTTGTCCACGTAACCACCCTTACCGCAGAAATCGGTCTGCATGTCGATGATCATCAATGCGGTATTGCAGGCACGTAGATCGCCGTTATAGGGCCATGCATAGGGAATAGATTCAATAGTCGCCATACAATCTCCTTCAGATTTTTTCCAAAACCTCAATCACCGCATCCGAATCGGACACACAGCCAAACAAACCGTTGGACTGTTGAATGGATGAAAGGGCGGCCAAGTGGTTTTCGTACACCGTGGCGCCGGTGCAGTCGCTGAGGGTAACGCACTCAAAGCCCCGGTCGTTGGCATCCCGCAGGGTACTGTGAACACAGCAGTCTGTGGTTACCCCCGTAAGGATCAGGTTCACAATACCCCGGCAGCGGAGTATCACCTCCAGGTCGGTGGCGTAAAAGGCGCTCTTCCCCGGCTTGTCGATGATAAGCTCCCCCGCTTGGGGGCACAGTTCTTCTACAATGTCCCAACCTTCTTCACCCCGCACCAGGATGCGGCCCTTGGGACCCGCCTCGCCGATGGGGATACCGTGGAGGGCGCTCCGCCACCGTTTGTTTGCGGGCAGGTCCGAAAGGTCCGGCCGGTGCCCCTCCCGGGTGTGGATGATCATAAGCCCCGGTATTGCCCGGGCGGCGTCCAAAACCTTACGGATTGGCTTAATCGCCCGGGCGGTAAGGGACACATCGTAGCCCATGTGATCGATATAACCGCCGGGGGCCACAAAATCCGCCTGCATATCTATAACCAGGAGGGCGGTGTTTTCTCTTTTCAGGTTCCCGTCATAGGGCCATGGGTAGGGAACCGCCTTATCAATAAACTTAGTTGGCAACACTGCCGATTACGCCTTCGACCAGGTAGTCGCAGGTTTCCAGTTCGTCCACCGAAGGCCGCGCGCCCTTGGCAATAACCACCTTGCCGGTCTGGTCTTTTACCTCCCCCTCAAAAGCGAAGAGATCCCCGGCAATCATCTGCGCCTTGGCATTGTTTACCAGGACAACCACATCCGGGGGAACATTTTTACCAAAGGGCGCCAGATCCACCACCCCTTCCTTAAGGCCGCCCCGGAATTTACCATCGTACTTGCTGCCCGTGAATTTACCGTCCAGCGCTGTTTGGGCCATGTCAATAAAGGTGGGACCCCAGTTCCACATGGCTCCTGTTACCCAGCCTTCCGGGGCAAGTTCGGAAGCGTCCGCATGGTTACCCACCGCCTTTACCCCCCGGCGTTCGCAAATCTCGATTATTGTTTTGGTACTGTCCTGGTGCTGGGTCAGCACATCGGCGCCGCCGTCAATCAGGCTGTTGGCCGCATTGGTCTGCATAGCGGGATCGGCCCAACTGCCGGTAAAGACCACCGTGGTGGTAACCGCAGGGTTCACCGATTTGGCCCCCAGCTCAAAGGCGTTTATGTTGAGCAGTACCTGGGGGATGGGGAAGGAGGCGATAAAGCCAAGCTTGTTCGTTTTGGTAACCTTCCCCGCAGCCATTCCCGCCAGATAGAAGGGCTCCCAGATCGTTCCAAAATAGGTGCCCAGGTTATCGGAGGTTTTAAGCCCGCCCTGGTGGAAAAAGATAACATCCTTTCTGTTTTTAGCCACGTCCAGCGCCGGGTCCAGATGTCCGTAGGATGTGGGGAACTGAACCGTGGCTCCCACCTGTATCATTTGTTCAAGTACCCTGGATGCTTCGGAAGTTTCGGGAACATTTTCGGAGCGGTAGATCTTTACCCTGTCGCCAAAGGCCTGCTCCACCGCCACACTGCCCTGGTAGGCCGCTTGGTTGTAGCCGTAATCATCCCGGGCGCCCACAAAGATAAAACCTATGCCCACGGGTTTTGCCGAACCTGCGGCGTTCGCGCCGCTTTCCTGCTTTTTCCCCGAACAGGACGCCAGGGACAAGCCCGCCGCCATACATACTGCCATCCCCAGTAACAAAATTTTTTTCATGTCTTTACTCCTCTTTTTATTAACAGGGCAAACACATGCCCGGTTTATCACTTTCAGTTATTGATCACCCGCTTTAGTTCCTCGGGCATCACCTGCCGCTTTTGTTTCGACATGGCAAAGAGCGCCGCCAGGGTCAACACATAGGGCAGCATGAGCAGCAGAAAAGGTGAAATGTTGTAACCCTGCTGCTGCAGGATAAGCTGTAAGGCCTGGGCGCCGCCGAAAATGTACGCCCCGATATAGGCCTTAGCGGGGTTCCATGACGCAAGAATAACCAGGGCCACCGCGATAATACCCCGGCCATTGGTTATTCCCTCGATCCAGGTGTGGGTGTAGGCAATGGAAAGCTGGGCTCCCCCAATTCCCGCCAGAGCGCCCCCGGCCAGAACCCCCAGGTAGCGGAACAGCACAGGATTAACCCCGTAGGCAAAGACCACCTTTTCATCCTCCCCGGTTCCCCTAAATAGTATTCCGGTGCGAGTTTTAAAAATGAGGAACCATAAAAGGGGCCCCAGAATAAAAGAAATATAGGTGATAGGGTCCTGGGTAAAAATCGCCTGCCCGATAACCGGTATTTTTGAGAGCAGGGGGATGGCAAGCTCCCGGAAACCGTCCACATGGATGCTCGTATATTTTCTGCCAAAGAAAGCGGTAAGCCCCAGTCCCAGAAACATCAGGGTAAGCCCCGTGGCAATCTGGTTTGTCCTGCGGGTGATGACAAAGTAGGCGTGCGCCAGGGCGAGCAGGGCCCCCGCCAGCATACCTGCCCCCAGTCCCAGAACGGGGGAACCGGTTTCGGAAGTGACCATGTAGGCCGCAAAGGCCCCCAGGACCATGCTGCCCTCGATACCCATGTACAGAACCCCCACCCGTTCACAGAGGGTTTCGCCGTATACGCCGTAGAGAACCGAAGTACCGGACTGAATGGCCCCGGAGAGCAGCAGTGTTAATGCGCCAATCATTTTTTCCGCCCCTTCCAGAGTATGGCCAGCAATACCACGGACATGAGGATCCGTATTGATGATGAGGGAAGGCCGCTGGTTATTTCCAGAATGTTTCCGGACACCGAAAGGAAACCGATCACAAAAGCGGTGAGTATCGAGAGCAGGGGGTTGTTCCAGGCCATCCAGGCAGCCAGAAACCCCAGGTAACCGTAGTTAACCCCCGTGGTCTGCCTCAGCCGTTCTTCCACGGAGCCCATCTCCAGCATCCCCGCAAAGCCGCAAAGCCCCCCGCTGATTGCCATGGCGATAAGCTGGTTCTTTTTAACATTATATCCCGCGTGGAGCGCCGCCATGGGGTTCCCCCCTATGACGCGGATCTTAAAGCCCCACTTGGTCCTGCCCAGGATGAGCCAAACCAAAACCGCCGTAAGCAGGGCGATAAAAATAGTAATACTAACCTTGGAATTACCGAATTTGAATAACTGCAAATGATTCGGTATGGGGGGACTCATGGGCCAGTTAAAACTGGCGGGGTCCTTTAAAAGGCCGAACACAAAGTAACTCACCACCTGGACGGCGATATAATTCAGAATGAGGGTCGTAATGGTGCTGTTCATATTGGCGTGATTTTTAAGCAGCCCCGCGATACCGCTCCAGATCAGGCCCCCTAAAATACCCGCCAGAGCCATCAGGGGTATGCCCGCCACGGCCGGCAAGGAGGCGCCCAGGGAAACCCCCAGGGCGGTGGACGCCAAGGCGCCCATGGCAAACTGCCCTTCCCCGCCCACGTTGACGATCCCCGCCTTTGCGGAAACACAGGTTGCCACGGCGATGAAGATGAGGGGGGTGGTTTTGATAATCACCTCCCCCATACCGTAGCCGGTAAAGAGGGTCAGCCTGACCATGGAAGCATAGGTCCCCATGGCATCAACTCCCTGGGCCGCCAGGAACAGGCCAAAAAGCGCCACCGGGGAAATCAACACCAAAAACCAGACCCCCGCATTGCTCAAGGATCTAGCCGGAATTTTCCGCATCACCATAGAAAAACAACCTTTTCCGTATAATAAAACTTATTATGCATTTTTTGTGTATATTTATGCAATATGTATACACAGCATAGACATATTCGCCAGGAATATACAAAATGTCAAGTGGCTTTGTATAAAAAAGCTAAAAATATACACATTTTGTATAAATATTCACCGGTAGGAGAAAGGATTGCTTGGGAAGGGCCTCTTAGGCGGGAACAGCCCCGCCCAGCATGATGTTGCCTATTTCGGCCTGGGAAATATCCCGGGGGTCGTAGGGACCGTAGATTGCATTGTCCGCAATGACACCCAGACGGTCCGATAGATCGAAGAGCTCCCCCAAATCTTCGGACACCAGGAGTATGGCGCAGCCCTGCTGCTTAAGACGAAGCAGGAGTTGGTGGACCGCAAGCACGGTACCCACATCAAGCCCCCGGGAGGGATAACTTGCCAGAAGCAGTTTGGGCACCTTGGCAACCGCCCTGGACAGGACCACCCGCTGCACATTGCCCCCGGAAAGGGTGTCCATACTCCGGTTAAGGTCGGGCACCCCCAGCAGCCGGACGGAATCTACCTGATCGATTTCCTCCCGCACGGCCTTCCAGTCTATGCCAAGCCCCCGGCTTTTCAGGGGCACCCCTCCCAGCGCCATGTGCTCGCCTATGCTCATCCCGGGCACCACATTGTCCCGGATGGGGTCTTCGGAAATAAAAGAAACGCCGCCTGCGATCCGGGTGTTGATATCGGTAATGGTGATGTCCTCGCCGTGGAGATACAACACCCCCTGGAGGGGATTTCCGGAGGGAACGCGGATACCAAAGATAGTTTCTAAAAGCTCCCGCTGTCCCCGGCCGGAAATTCCCGCCAAGCCGTAGATTTCTCCGGCCCTCACTTCCAGATGGATGTTCCGGATAATTTCCCGGCGGTGATCGTCCTCTATAAAGAGACCCCGGCAGATAAAGTTGAATTCCGATTTTGTCATCATATCTTTGCTGTTTTTATAGGAACCGTAGTCCAGGGTCTTGCCTGCAACCTCTTCCCCCATCATGCTTTTGACCAGGGCGTCCCGGCGGAAGCCATCTTCTTTTTTGGCAATATGGGTGACCTTCCCCTGGCGCAGCACCGTGATGATATCCGCGCACTCCATCACCTCGTGGAGCTTATGGGTGATAAAAAGGATGCCGTAACCGTCATCCCGCAGTTTTTTTAACAGTTCCACAAACACCCCCGCCTCGTGTTCGGTCAGCACACTGGTGGGTTCGTCAAAGATCAGAACCCTGGTGTTCTTCATCAAAAGAACCTTGATAATTTCCACCCGCTGCCGCTGGCCCAGGTCCATCTCCCATATATACATGTCGGGGTCCACGGGGATGTGGTACTTGCCGGAGATCTCCAGAATTTCGCTCCGCACCCCGGCGCGGTTTTTTGCCGCCTCCTTTGGCAGGGCAAGGAGTATATTTTCCAAAACCGTAAAGGCCGACACCAGCCGGAAGTCCTGGAACACCATGCCTATGCCCGCGGCGATGGCCCTGGCGGGGGGATGCAGCTCCGCCGGCCGGCCATCCACCAAAATCTCCCCGGAGCTGGGAATATTAACCCCGTAGAGGACCTTCATCAGGGTGCTCTTGCCGGCGCCGTTCTCCCCGACTATGGCGTGGATCTCGGAGCGCCGGATTTGCAGGTTGATATCCTCGTTGGCGGTAAAGCTGCCGAACCGCATAACCATGTGTTTTACTTCGATAATCGGATCGTCCATCCCGCCGCCCCCTGGATCATATAGCATGCTGTGAGCATATGGGCAAGATTTTATGTTTGTCAATACGAAAAATTTTTTATGGATTGACATAAACCGAGGGGCGGTATATCACAAGGAAGGAGTTTGCAATGCTGCCCAAAACCCTTTCTGCCAATTGGCTGCGGAAACAGTACCTGACGGGGACTTTAAATCCCGAAGAGGTGATTGCGGAAATTATAAACCGCGTTGAGGCCAACCGGGAAAAAAATATCTGGATCACTGAACCGTTCATGGAAAGTATCAAACCCCGGATCGCCGCCCTAAAAAATTTAGACATTAAGGACCATCCCCTCTGGGGCATACCCTTTGCGATCAAGGACAACATCGATCTGGAAGGGGTCCCCACCACCGCAGGCTGCCCGGCATATGCCTACACTCCCAAAACCAGCGCCGCCGTGGTGGACAACCTTATCGCCGCAGGGGCCCTGCCCCTGGGCAAAACCAATTTGGATCAGTTCGCCACGGGCCTGGTGGGGACCCGTAGTCCCTATGGGGAAGTGCATAATGCGCTGAATGGGGACTACATCAGCGGTGGTTCCAGCGCAGGTTCCGCGGTTTGTGTGGCCCTGGGGCAGGCGGTGTTTGCCCTGGGCACCGATACCGCCGGTTCCGGACGGGTTCCCGCGGCGCTGAACAATCTGGTGGGTTTTAAACCGAGCCGGGGCGCATGGCCCCTCTTGGGGGTGGTTCCGGCGTGCGAAAGCCTGGACTGCGTTACGGTCTTTGCCAATACCACCGGGGACTGTATGCTCGTTGATGCCGCCGCCCGCAAATTCAACGCCGCCGACAAATGGTCCCGCCCCCTGCCGCCGCCGGCGCCGGAAGCCCCGCAGTATATCTGTCTGCCCAGGGAGGAGCCGGAATTTTTTGGCGATCTGGCCGCAGCGTATCAACAATGCTGGCAGACCTTTACCCAGGCCATTACGGCGATGGCGACCATCAGCGGTATTGCGATCCATCGGATTGACACCGGTCTTTTTCAAAGGGCGGCATCCATACTCTACGGCGGCCCCTGGATCGCCGAACGCTGGGAAGCCCTGGGGGAATTTGTGGAGGCCCGCCCCGGGGACATATTCCCCGTAACCCGCGGTATCTTAAGCTCCGGCAAGGGGGAAGGCATGAGCGCCCAAGCCCTGTTCAAGGCCATGCACGAACTGGAAACATACCGGCAGGAAACCCGTCAGCTTTTGGCCGGAGGTGTTCTTGTCCTGCCCACCGCCGGCGGCACCTGGACCCGGGCCCAGGTGCGGGAAAACCCCGTGGAGACCAACAGCAAACTGGGGCTTTACACCAACCACTGCAACCTCCTGGACCTTGCCGCCATCGCCGTTCCCTTTGGCCATACCGATGACGGATTTCCCTTTGGCGTTACGGCATTTTCCCTTTATAACAAGGAAGGCTATTTACGGTCCCTGGCGGAAAGCATACACCGGCTCGCGGAAAGGAGGATCACCCTAGCGGTACACGGCCTCCATATGCGGGATATGCCTTTAAACCAAGCGCTGCTGGACCTGGGGGCGGAGTTTATCGGAACCGCCCGGACGGCCCCGGAGTACCGGCTCTTTGCCCTGAACACCACCCCGGCAAAACCAGGGCTTTTACGCGTCGGGGCTGGGGATGCCGTTAAGGGCTGCTCCATTGCGACCGAACTCTGGAGCCTTCCCGGGGAAGGTTTCGCCCGGTTGATTGCGTCGATTCCGGCTCCCATGTCCTTTGGCAAAATCCATTTAAACGATGGCGGGGAAGTCACGGGCTTCCTCTGTGAGGATTACGCCGCAAAGGACGCGGAAGACATTAGCGCCTACGGCGGATGGAAAAAGTTTCTGGAAACCAGGGTGTAGGCTAACAAGGGGACCAAACGTCCCCTTGTTTTTTTATTCCCTTATGTTCACTATCAATACTATCTATGGCATTATTTAATAGTATAAAACTTGTCTCACTCAAAGATTTTATCCCCAGGACTTTCGAGCTTTTTTCCAAAAAGGGTGGGCAGAAGTATTCCCTAAAGTCCTTTGGAAAGGATTGTATTTCCGGCCTTACGGTGGGCATTGTCGCCCTGCCTTTGGCCATGGCCTTCAGCATAGCCGCCGGGGGGACTCCGGCCCAGGGGCTGTATACCGCCATTGCGGCGGGCTTTTTTATCAGCTTCCTCGGGGGAAGCAAGTTTCAGATTGGCGGACCCACCGGGGCTTTTGTGGTGATCATCTACGGGGTAATAGCCCGGCACGGTATGGGAGGCCTCATTGTGGCCACCACCATGGCGGGGATTATCCTGATCCTCATGGGTGTCTCCGGTTTGGGGCGCCTGATAAAGTACATCCCCTACCCGGTTACCACGGGCTTTACCACCGGTATCGGGGTTCTGATTTTTTCCCAGCAAATAAAGGATTTTTTCGGCCTGGCGATTGAAAAAACATCCCCGGAATTTTTTGAATCCTGGGGACAGTACATTGGCTTATTGCCTACCCTGCAGCCCGTAACCCTGGGCATTGGCCTGGGCGCCCTGGGTATCATACTCCTGGTGCGGAAACTGTACCCCCGTATCCCCGCCGCAGTGGTTGGGGTTATCGCAGCTACCCTGGTATGCTACTTTCTCCGGCTGCCCACGGAAACCATCGGGACCCGGTTTGGGGGTATACCGCAGGGTCTGCCCGTACCGGTGGTCCCAAAGATCGGCTGGGGCATGATCCGGGACCTGCTGCCGGATAGTTTTACCATCGCCCTGCTGGCGGCCATCGAGTCCCTCCTTTCGGCGGTGGTTGCGGACAGCATGACCGGGGATCGGCATAACGCCAACATGGAACTGGTAGCCCAGGGGGTGGGCAACATAGCCGGCGCCTTTATGGGGGGCATACCCGCCACCGGCGCCATAGCCCGGACCGCAACGAATATCAAAGCCGGCGCGGTAAGCCCCGTCTCGGGGATGATCCACTCCCTGACCCTGGTGCTTTTCATCCTTTTTCTGGCGCCTGCGGCCTCCGCCATTCCCCTGGCCTGTCTTTCGGCGGTACTCATGGTGGTAGCCTGGGACATGAGTAACCTTGCCCGGTTCGCCCGGATCGTCCGCCGGGCCCCCAAGAGCGACGCCATAGTGCTCCTTACCACCTTCATACTCACCATTGCGGTGGACCTGACCTTTGCGGTGGAAGTGGGGATGATCATGGCGGTGGTCCTCTTCCTCAAACGGATGATTGAAGTAACGGAAATACATTCCGGTGAAAGGATTGGCAGCGCCGGTTTAATGTTCGCCGACAGCCTATCCTCCGGAAACACCGCCGCCCTGCCTCCGCATCCCAAGGATGTTGAAATATACGAAATTACCGGCCCCTTCTTTTTCGGTGTGGCGGATATGCTCCAGCACACCCTGCGGGGGGTAGCAAAAAAGCCCAGCGCCTTTATTCTGCGGATGCGGGATGTTCCCGCCATAGACTCCACGGGGATCACCGCCCTGGAATCTTTTCTGGCCCAATGCCGGCATGGCAAAATCAAGCTCATCATCAGCGAAGTCCGGGAGCAGCCGCGGAAGGCCATGGAAAAGGCGGGGTTCATCGCAGATCTGGGGGCGGAGAACATAGCCGCCACCCTGGAAGGGGCGATAAATCTGACAAAGACCGTTGACTTTTTCCTTCCCGATTTTTAATAGTCACTTCGCTATTATGAGAGCTTTTTGATAATACTTTTTGCAAGACGTTCTTCAATGTCATTGTGCCGCGGGATGGGTTGTTTTACCTTTGTTTTTGGGTTGATATATATATCGTGACCACTACCATGCCGGAGCAGCTCTGCTCCAAGGTCTATTAGTTTTTTCAGAAGCAAATTTCTTTTCAACTAGCCAATTCCAACTCTTTCCTTTTGGCAGGAACTGTTTTGTCTAATTCCATATCACGATACAATGAATTGAGCATGGTTTCCAAATCTTCCGGAGATCGGCCCTGGGTATCGTAATCGGGATAATCATCAAAATGCCCAACAAACCACCCATCCTCAGACTCATAGTAGGTGTAACTCAATTTCATAAAAACCTCTATAATTTATTATACTATGCCATTATCCATAAGGCAATCGGCACAATAAATTATCATCCGATTTTCTCAATAAAACACTTGACGGGGCGAAACTTTTTCATTATAGTTGTCTATATACTCAACCGTTCAACTAAGGAGAAGTAAATGAGTACGTACATTGCCGAAATTGACAACTGCGACTGCAATACCATCCACGAGGATATCGTCGCCGATGTCCGCAAACATATGCCCAGGGAGGAATCCCTGCTGGACCTGGCGGATCTCTTCAAAGTCTTTGGGGATTCGACCCGGGTTAAGATCATCAGCGCCCTGCTCCACTCCGAGATGTGCGTCTGCGATATCGCGGTACTCCTGGGGATGACCAAGTCCTCAATTTCCCACCAGCTGCGGGCCCTCAGGCAGACAAAACTGGTTAAATACCGCCGGGATGGAAAGGTGGTGTTTTATTCCCTGGATGACGAACATGTGGGGGCCATATTCGCCGCCGGTTTAGTCCACGTATGCGAAAGGAGCTAGGATATGGAAATGCAATTCAGCCTTGAAGGCCTTTGCTGCCCGGTCTGCGCAGCTAAAATAGAATCGGGGATACGGAAACTCGACGGAGTAGAAAATGCCGTTATCGACTTTAACGCCCAAAAACTTATTCTGGAAACCGCCGGTGGAGACGCTTCCGGCGATGATCATGCCCGGGAAATTATCGCCCGGGCGGATTCAATCGTAAAGCAGCACGAGCCGGATATCATCATGACCAGAATTGATACGGCTGTAGCGGGATCCCCTTCACCGGCGATAAAAACAGCGCCGGATCGGGGAAAAATTTTCGACTATGTCCGTTTTGGGCTTGGGGCTATACTTTTTATTATCGCCCTGGTCTTTCAATTTACCGGGCCTATTGAACTGGGACTGTTCCTGGCGGCGTATCTGCTCATAGGCGGGGAGGTGCTGCTCCGGGCGGCAAAAAACATATCCCGGGGACAGGTATTTGACGAAAACTTCCTCATGAGCCTTGCCACCATCGGCGCCTTCGCCATTGGGGAATACCCCGAGGGAGTGGCAGTAATGCTGTTCTATCAGATTGGCGAAGCTTTCCAGGACCACGCGGTAAACCGTTCCCGGTCCTCTATCACCGCTCTGATGGATATCAGGCCGGACTATGTCAACCTGAAACGGGGTGAATTAATCGTAAAGGCCGATCCCGGGGAAGCGAAGGCCGGGGATATCATGGTGGTAAAGCCCGGAGAAAGGGTTCCCCTGGACGGTATTGTTCTGGAAGGCCGCTCCGCCCTGGATACTTCCGCCCTCACCGGAGAATCCCTGCCCCGGGATGTGGAGGCAGGCAGCGCCGTCCTTTCCGGTTCCATCAACACAAGCGGGCTCCTGGTAATCGAGGTTACGAAAATCTTTGGGGAATCCACGGTTTCAAAGATATTAAACCTGGTACAGAACGCGGGCAGTAAAAAAGCGCCCGTAGAAAATTTCATCACCAAATTTGCCCGGTACTACACCCCGGCGGTGGTGGTCATGGCCCTGATACTGGCCTTTGTCCCGCCCCTGCTCATACCCGGCGCAATTTTTTCGGAATGGATCAACCGGGCCTTAGTTTTTCTGGTAGTATCCTGCCCCTGCGCCCTGGTTATCTCCATACCCTTAAGTTTTTTCGGCGGCATCGGCGGCGCTTCCCGTCAGGGTATCCTGATAAAGGGGGGTAACTACCTGGACGCCCTGAACAATGTTGATACCGTGGTGTTTGATAAAACCGGTACCCTCACCCGGGGGGTCTTTACCGTAACCCAATTTGTGCCGGCGGAAAACTATACCCCGGAGGATCTGCTTTTTTATGCCGCCCATGCGGAGAGTAACTCCAGCCACCCCATCGCCCTTTCCATACAGCGAGCCTACGGAAAGTCCGTGGACGCGCAACGAATCAGCGGCCTTGAGGAAATTGCAGGCCGGGGAATCCGGGTACTGGTTGACGGAAAAAAAATATTGGCCGGAAACAGCCGCTTACTGGACGCAGAAAAGATTCCCTACCCCGCTGCAAACCCCGACGTTGACGGGACCATCGTTCATCTGGCAATAGAGGGTGTATATGCGGGATGCCTCATTATCAGTGACGAGCTGAAAAAGGACAGCCGGGAAACGATCCGCACCCTAAAGGGACGGGGCGTTAAGAATACGGTGATGCTCACCGGGGATACCAAGGCTGCGGGGGAGAGAATCGCCCGTGAACTGGAAGTCGACCGGGTCTATACGGAACTGCTGCCCCACCAAAAGGTTGAGCAGCTGGAAATTTTGGAAAACGAAAAAAAATCTGCGGGGAAACTGGTCTTTGTTGGGGACGGCATCAACGACGCCCCGGTATTGGCCCGCAGTGACATCGGCATCGCCATGGGAGGCCTGGGTTCCGATGCGGCCATTGAAGCGGCGGACATGGTTATCATGACCGATGAGCCATCCAAGCTCATCACCGCCATGGATATTGCCAAACGGACCCGCAGTATCGTAAACCAAAACATCGTCTTTGCATTGGGCGTAAAGGGCGTCATCCTTGTTCTTGGCGCATTGGGTATTGCAACCATGTGGGCAGCGGTCTTTGGTGACGTAGGCGTGGCGGTGATCGCCATCTGTAACGCCACCCGGGCTCTAAAGGTGAAGAAATAACAAACTACGTTTCTTTCTCCATTGCATTGAGGATCCGCAGCTCCCGGGCAATGACAAAGGCTGAAAGGATCGATGCGCCCACATCCGCTAAGGGCATGGCCAAAAAGACCCCCCGTATTCCGAAAAACCTTGGCAGAATAATCAGCAGAGGTATATAGAACAATATCTGCCGGGATAGGCTTAAAACAGTTCCCTGCACCGGTTTTCCGATGGATTGAAAGAAATTTGACGACAGTATCTGAAAACCGATAAGCGGCAGGAACATGGTGCATCTCCACAGAGCAAAGGTCCCTATATCCATCAGCTCCCCTTCCTCGTTCCGGAAAAGGGCGATGAAAAAATGGGGGAAAAACTGAAAAAGGATAAACCCGGCGCAGACGAACGCGGTTGCATAAATCACCGCCCATTTATAGGTTTTCTTAACCCGATCGTATTTTTTCGCGCCGTAATTGTATCCGATGATAGGCTGGGCTCCCTGATTAAGTCCCTGAAGGGGCATGATGATAACAATCAAAATACTGTACACAATACCCATGGCGGCGACCGCAATATCGCCGCCGTACGCAAATAATGTACGGTTCAGGAGAATATTTACCAGCCCTATGGCCAATTGCATTGCAAAGGGGGCAAAACCGATAGCCAGTATCTGAAGGGTCGTCTTCAATTCAAGTTTCATAGCCCGGAAGCGGAAACGAAGCATGGTAAACCGGGAATTGAAATAACCTATGACCCAGATAAAAGAAATAAACTGCGAAATAATCGTCGCCCATGCCGCGCCGGCCACACCCCAGCGGAATACGAAGATAAAAATGGGATCCAGAATGATATTGACCACCGCGCCGAGGATCTGGGTGAACATGGAAGTTTTGGGATGCCCATCGGATCGGATGAAATGATTAATCCCCGGACCCATGGCGCTGAAAATACCGCCGTAGAGAATTACCTGAAGATAACCCTTCGCATAGGGAAAAACCGCAGCGCTTACCCCCAATATGTTAAGCAAAATATCATCCAGAAAAATAAGACATACCACTATTACGATTCCCGGAACAAAAAAGAGCAGCGCAAAGGCGTGGCCCATGATTTTTTCAACCTCATCCTTACGGCCCTGCCCAAGGCGGATCGAAAAAAGAGAATTTGCGCCGATGCCGATCAGCATTGAGGAAGCCATTAGGACCATCATCACCGGCATTACCAGACTTATTCCCGCTATTCCCAGGGGATCCACCCCCTGGCCTACATAAATACGATCCACGATGTTATATATCGCATTTACAAGCATTCCGATAATGGCGGGAACAGAAAAATCAAAAAGCAATTTTCCAATTCTGTCGGTTCCGATCCGGTCAGTTGAGTGTACGCTGTTTTTTTCCAATAGTTTTATCTGCTCCACCGGCAAAACTATAAATCATTTCCAAAAACATTGACAGATACCATCAATACGGGGTATACATATGGAGAGGTCCAGTAGCTCAGGGGATAGAGCGGCCGCCTCCTAAGCGGCAGGTCGGCTGTTCGATTCAGCCCTGGATCAAATACTACCCAAAAAAAATAATGTCAGAAAAATAAAATTCTTTTTTGACAAATGATATGGACAAACTCTTACAGAGTGTGATAAAATTATAAAAAGGAGAATACAATGGCAAAATCAGACAAAGCTCTCGACGATCTTAAGAAACTGTACGGCAAACAAGCCGCCATCAACAAGGATATCCTTGCTGCGGAAAAGGTGTATGCCACAGAATTGAAGGCTGAGGCAAAGGCCTCCGTCAAACCGGTAAAAGCTGCCGCCAAACCGGCGAAGAAAGCCACAGCGAAAAAAGCCGCTGCGAAAAAAGCCCCGGCAAAGAAGAAGGCTCCGGCGAAGAAGAGAGCAGCTGCGAAGAAACCCGCAGCTGCAAAGCCCAAGGTATGAGTAGAAAAAGCCTCCCTGAAACAGGGAGGCTTTTTTGTATCAAGTTTCTAAAGCGATAGTGATGAATTATTGAGCAACGCCGACTTTAGTCGGGGAGTTACCCGCACAGCCGTAGTTCTCTTGATATGGAATACCATAAGCCCGCCTATATAGAACGATAGAAATATCTCTGCTGATCTTATATTTTTTCGGTAAGTAATTTCAAATTAGGAATAACCACGCAAGCAGACGCGGACCGTAGGTCCGATACCTGCGTGTCCATCTTTGCCGAACCGCCTGTCACATCCTCCGAGTTCTTCCCTCTTTGTCTGTGTGGTCCGTGGTTATTCCTATTTAGCCGGGCCTTCTTCGTAGCTTTTGTACAGGAAGCGGCGTATCTTCTGCTGAGCATTTTTCTCAAAGGGCTCCCGGCGGAGGGTAAAATTACTTATCTTTTTGTACCCCGGCAGGCTGCGGTTCACATCGCCTATTTCGGCTTTCACCAAACCATGGATAAAGCTGTCGTCCAGTTCCTTATCCGGATAATCCTGCCCCAGGGCTTCCAGGTTGGGAACCACCACGGCGAAAATCTCCTCTCCCCCATAGTCCGGTTCCCTCCGGCCCAGCACCAGGATCTCCCCAATAACCCGGGAACCGTCGAAGTGGGCTTCAACTTCCTCGGGGTAGATATTCTTGCCCCCGGAGCTGACAATGAGGTTCTTCTTCCTGCCGTTGATGTAAATAAAACCCCGCTCGTCGATGAAGCCCAGGTCCCCGGTTTTAAGGTACCCATCCTGGGTAAAGGTCTCCGCAGTAGCTTCGGGGTTATCGTAGTAGCCAAGCATGAGGGAGGGGGATTTTACCACAATCTCCCCGATACCCTCTTCATTTTTATCGATGATCTTCACTTCCGTATGCATTACCGGCAGACCCACAGAGACATTGTTCTTATGCCAGGGGGTGCTCACGCTGATCAGGGGGCTGTTCTCGCTCATACCGTAGCCGTGAACCATGTTAAAGCCGAAGGAGTCGAAAAAGTCTGCCGTTTTGGGGTTCAGGGGACCACCGCCGGCGACCATTATCCGGATGGATGCAAGCCCCGTCTTTTTGCGGATAAATTTAAAGACCCGCTGGCCAAATTGATAGTTACCCTTATTCGCTTCCGCCAGGGCCAGCTTCCGCAGGGGTTCCAGGATTGCCCGCAAAATAAACGGCAAGGCTTGGTAACCCTGCTGTATCCCCGCCTTCACCTTGTCGTAGAGCAGGGGTACCGCGATGAGGAAGGTTCCCCCGGCTTCGCGGATATCGTCGATGACCACCTTCCCCACGAGCTTGTCCACAATAATGGTGGCGGCCCCCACGGAAAGGGGGGAAATAAAGGAACAGGTGGTAGGATAGGTATGGTGCAGGGGGAGCACATTAACAAACACATCCGAGGGGTAGGCCCGCAGAGAACGGATTGCGGCGCTGGAATTGGCGATGATCCCCCTATGACTCAGGGTAACCCCCTTGGCAAATCCCGTAGTGCCGGAGGTAAAGACGATGGATACCGGATCGGCCCCGGCAATATCCTCCGCCTTCGGGAGCATCTGATCACCGGCCGCTACGCCAAAGGCTTCGAAAAAATTCTCCCCCTCCTGGCTGATACACACAGCAGCATTGAGGAGGATTCCTTGGGCATTGCCGCCCCGGGCAAGGAGCTCCGTTGCATAGTCCCGCTTCCGGCCGGAATAAAAAAAGGCCTTCGCGTTGGTAATTTTCAGAATATTGGAACATTCCGCTTCGGAGAGAAGGAAGTCTATGGGCACGATAACCAGCCCCGCCACCGCTGCGCCGAGCCAGACGGCAATCCACTCGGGCCGATTTTCCGACCAGAGGGCAACCCGGTCACCCTTGACCAGCCCCGCAGCCAGGAGTCCCCGGCCTATACGCCGGCTTTCCAGAGCCAGCCGGGCAAAGGACCATTGGGTAAATTCCCGCTGCTTGCCGGAACGGTAAAAAATAGCGGTTTTACTATCCCAGCGCGCAGACAGATCCTCAAGCCACGCAGAAAAGTTGGGATAGGGCATGTCCGGCCAATCAGCGATATAGTCTTCAGGTTTAAGCATCATATTTAATCCAGGGAACCCAGGCGGAATCCGTGTTTCCCGCTCTTTTTAACTTCGTACATGGCCATGTCCGCAGCATGAATAAGCTCGTCCGCCGTTTTGTCCCCCAGAGGAACCGCTCCAGCGCTGATCCCGCAATAAACCGAATTGCCGTCGATCCGCCATTCCCTGGCAAAACGCTTCAACAAGAGCTCCCGAATACGGTCAAGATCATCCGCCGACTTATTCGCCGCCACAATAACAAATTCATCCCCGCCGTAACGGTAGGGAATTCCCAGGATCGTGCTTTTGTCCAGCAGAAAATGACCTATTTGCCGCAATAGAGCATCCCCCACCAGATGACCGTAGGAATCGTTTGCCTTTTTGAAATCATCCAAATCGATGAATATCAAATAACCCCGTTCTGCTTCTTGGTCCGGATTAGCCAGGCACTTGTTCAGATCTTCCACCAGCTTTCCCCGGTTCGGCAGGGAAGTCAGGGCATCACATTCCGCCAAACGACGCACCAACATTTCATTATACTTATTCTCCGTAATATTGATACTGCTCACCACATGGGCAAGCCTGCCGTCCACCCATCTGATGGCGGCGTTCACCATCCTGAACCATGAACCGTCGGAAGGGCGCTGTAAGTCCCAGGTATAGGCCTGGGTAGGGTTCCCCATATCATCCACCAACTTATTCTTGGGACAAAAATCGCATTCACCCTTTTTTGTGGTGTAGAGGGCATCCCAGCAAGGCGTCCCCAGCAGCTTTTCCACCCCACCCCGGGGAGCAGCCAGGGATTCGTTGATAAAGAGGAGTTCATGGGTATAAAAATCGTTGACGTACATATCAACCCCGGCCTTATCAACCATGTTCCGCAGGGAAGAATAGGCGCGTTCCAGCCGTTTCTGATAAACCCGCATCTTGATATGCCCCGCAAGCACCGAAAGTACCGCATCGGCGTCAACGATTCCCTGTTTGGTCAGCCGTACAGGATGCCGCCGGTCCACCATGCCGATAAGAGCGGTAAGTTCATTCTGTTCAATAATAACGGGGATCATAACCAGGGACTTAGCGGAAAATAGCTCAAGAAATTTTGATCCAAGTTTAGTTTTTTTTGACCGTAGATAGACAATTTCCCCGAGCTTTCGGGTCAATTCCCCTATATTGTGTTCACTCAAATGCTCCGACAGAACCAGGGTTTCCGGCAGCCCCGCCTCAGGAGCGCGATAGTGTTCATAGAGATGAAACACCTTAGTGTGGTCCACCTCATAGACAAAAGCGCCAAAAAACCCGAAAAAATCGCAGGTATCCTTTAGAATTCCCGAAATAGATTGATAAGGATCTTTGTATGCGCTTAATTGTCTGAATATACGGACAAACAGATCTTTTTCCTGTTCCTGCTCCTGTTTGCCAATCTGTAAATCAGGCTCCACCAGCTTCTCCATATTACAAAATTTAGTACCAATTATAGAATATTGTATCACATTTTAAAAAAAATAACTAAATATTTTATCCCTTTCCTTAGGGTTTTTTTTCAAAAATCTGAGGAACCACGGGTGACGGTGGACACGAAGAGCATTCCGGCCTATAGTAATCCCATGTTCGGGTTCCTCATAAAAAAGTCCTTCTACGATCTATGGGATAACCTCTTCAGGGTAGTCCTGGTAAATCTGGTATTCCTTGCCTTTTTAATTGCGGCGGTTCTTGTCCTTCCCCTGTTTGAGTCCCTTCCATTGCTCGGCTTGGTATTCCTGGGATTCTTCATGCTTTTGTGTTTTGTCTATCTTTCCACCGCGGCACTGACCCTCAAAGCTATATCAGATTATAGCTCCTTTGGATTCGCCGACTTCTTCAGAAACCTAAAGTCTGCCTGGCCTGCGGGAGTCCTATTGGGTATCCTTTTCTTCCTGGGGTTTCTTTTTGTAACCATGGGTATCCCCTTTTATTTCAATCTGGGTTCTTTTCTGGGACTGCTTCTGGGCAGCCTCCTCTTCTGGACCCTGCTGATAGGAATCCTGGCGCTGCAATTCTACTTCCCCATCCGTTCCCGGCTGGACACCAAATTCTTCAAAATTATAAAAAAATGTTTCCTCATCCTCCTTGATAATTCTTTTTTCTGCATCATGTCCGGCATCGTCTCCCTGGTGATTCTGGCACTATCCCTGCCCCTGCTTTTCCTCCTCCCGGGCCCGGGGGGAGTCCTCCTCTTTCTCGACGAAGCGCTGCGGATCCGGCTCCTCAAATACGACTGGCTTGAGGCCAATCCCAACGCGGACCGCCGCAAAATTCCCTGGGATGTCCTGCTCGTGGATGAACGTGAAAAAACCGGGACCCGGACCCTGAAGGGCCTGATATTTCCCTGGAAGGATTAAGCCCTCCTATGGACCCCTTAACTTAGTTTCGAGAACGCACAATACGAAGTATAGGGGCCTGGTGGCTGTAACCACCACCCCCGATAACTGATCCTGTTGTGCGTTCTCCACGTCCTGGAGGGGTCCATAGGGGGCCTTTGTCGCATAACGATGCATACCGCTTGGGGCTTAATTAAAAACGTAATTTGGCGAACCGGCCGGTGAAGCCATGCGCCTAGGAGGCACGAAAGCACACCTACATT
>NZ_AEEA01000182.1 GCF_000297095.1 Treponema primitia ZAS-1
ACTGTTCAAATGCGCCGGATTTCTGTTCAAGTCTTGCCGGACGGGTGTTCAAGTGTTTCTGGATTTCTGTTCAAGTCCCACCGGATTTCCGTTCAAGTGTGTCGGATTTCGTGTTCAAGTGTTGCCGGATTATGC
>NZ_AEEA01000183.1 GCF_000297095.1 Treponema primitia ZAS-1
GCTGTTCAAATGCGCCGGATTTCTGTTCAAGTCTTGCCGGACAGGTGTTCAAGTGTTTCCGGATTTCTGTTCAAGTCCCGCCGGATTTCTGTTCAAATGTTTTTGGATTTCCGTTCAAGTGTGTCGGATTTCGTGTTCAAGTGTTGCCGGATTATGC
>NZ_AEEA01000184.1 GCF_000297095.1 Treponema primitia ZAS-1
AGCCTGGACCATCACCGCCACGGCGTATACCAAAGCCCCGCCGACCGTGGCGGCGGCCTGGGGCAGCGCGGAAACCACCATCAAGCCGGAGGGCAATTCGACGGTACCTATCACCCTGGCGCCCTATACGGGGAAAGATGCGGCGCCGGGAAAACTGCGCTATGCCATCGGCATAGGCGGGGACGGGGGCGCCATTGACCGGACGGGGCTTAGTTCCGCCAAGATAACCGTAACGAAAATCAATGCCGACGGCACGGACGGGGAACCGGCCGCCACGAACCTGAGCTGGTCTGTGGACACAAG
>NZ_AEEA01000185.1 GCF_000297095.1 Treponema primitia ZAS-1
TCCATAAGCTATCCAGTCCCGCTTCCATAATGAACCGGAATCGGTTGAATACTCCCCTTCTAAAAACCGCAGTCTTTTTGCGGCGCTCATGGTTTGCAGTGCCGTGAGATAGTCGGGG
>NZ_AEEA01000186.1 GCF_000297095.1 Treponema primitia ZAS-1
CCCATAACTGATCCAGTCCCGCTTCCATAATGAACCGGAATCGACCGAATACTCCCCGTCTAAAAACCGCAGTCTTTTTGCGGCGCTCATGGTTTCCAGTGTCGAAATATAATCCGGC
>NZ_AEEA01000187.1 GCF_000297095.1 Treponema primitia ZAS-1
GAAACATGGGGGTTGTCAGCCGGGTTTATTTTTATGAACTTAAAATCATCATCGGGTACGGGCCTACCATCGGGGAATTTCCTTGAATGAAACAGACGGTACACCCAATGGTTAATACTAGAGGGATTCAAGTCTATCAGCATTTTTCCCGGTACTCCCTGGGAAGG
>NZ_AEEA01000188.1 GCF_000297095.1 Treponema primitia ZAS-1
AAACGGGGGGAGCAGTACAAGCAGATACGCCGGGTATATCAAATATTTTTCCTGAATTTCGTCCTCTTCCCCGGAAGCGATAAGGTACCCCGGCGTTATTTCATGCAGGAAGAGGACGAGCATGACCGGTTAAGCGATGTGGTATGTTCAATCTTTTACGAACTCCCCAAACTGGACAAGCTGGTGCAGGACTGTTTAAGCGGGAAGCAGAA
>NZ_AEEA01000189.1 GCF_000297095.1 Treponema primitia ZAS-1
GATACGGATGATGCCAGCGGAATTATCACACTAACCGTACCCCATGGGACGGATCTTACCAGCATTGTTCCCGAGTTCAGCCATACCGGGGTATCGGTGGATGTCGCTTCCGGTGTGGCCCGGGATTTTTCCGGTGGGCCGCTCACCTATACGGTTACGGCGGCGGACGGATCTGCCAGGACCTACACCGTAACGGTAACCATGGTGGCAGTTGACGCCAAAGCGCTGACAGCTTTTAACCTGACCAGCCCGGTATCGGCAGCGGGAACCGTGAACGAAGCGGCAAAGACGGTAACTATCATTGTACCGTATGGGACCACGCTTACCGGCATGATTGCTCAGGTTACCCATGACGGTGTCTTAATCAACCCGGACCCGACAATAGCCCGGAGTTATGCAAGCCCGGTACCATTTACGGTAAGCGCAGCGGATGGTTCAACCCAGGTTTACACGGTAACTGTCACCGTGGCGGCGGCCAATGCAAAGGCAATTACGACATTTACCCTTGCCGGAGCTACGGGAATTATCGACGATGCAGGCGGAACCATCACGGTAACCGTACCCCATGGGACGGATCTTACCAGCATTGCCCCTGTGTTCAGCCATACCGGGGCATCGGTGGATGTCGCTTCCGGTGTGGCCCGGGATTTTTCCGGCGGACCGCTCAGCTACACGGTTACTGCGGCGGATGGGTCCATCAGGACCTATACGGTGAATGTTAACATCACCAGCGACACGGTTATAAACGTCTTGAGCTTAAACGGTCTGGTTACGGCGCCGGTTAAAGATACGGCGCCGGACACCACGGGGATTGACGAGAGCCAGTATACCGGAACTGTCACCTGGCAAAAGGGCGATGGGGCATCATTCGCCGGGAACTTTGCCCGCGCCACGGTATACCAGGCCATTGTTACCCTGACCGCCAAACCCGGCTATACCCTTACCGGCATGACGGCAAACAGCTTTACCTATGGCGGGGCTGCCGTAACGAACGCGGCGGACAGTGGGATCCTAACGATCACCTTCCCGGCTACGGGGGTTGACCTGATCCTTCTTGGGAGTTATCCGGGGACGCCCACCGTTACTGTGGAGGGTGATCTTATCAAAAGCATCACCACCACAGCCGGTGAAATCCTCATAGGCCGCAAGGTAAATGAGACCCTTACGCTGAAAATAGACAGCAGCGGCGTCATCCAATTCCGCGATGCCGTGGACGGCAGCATCCCCATAGGCAGCTACGCGGAATTCCAGTTAATTAACACCGATTACCATACACTGGGCGGCGCTTACAAGCAGGATGCGGACATAGACCTGCTGGGCATCGCCCCCGGCAGCCCCTCCGGCGCATGGTCTGGCCAGGAATGGACGCCGGTGGGTACAGGTTCCGATGATGTTGTTTTCTTCAACCCCTTTATCGGAACTTTCGACGGCGACGGCAAATCTATCAGCAATCTGTATATAAACAGTCCCACTGTTGACTACCAAGGCCTCTTTGGCGCCCTGGGTATGCCCTTCGAAGCCCTCGGCGAAGTGAAGAATGTTCATATCCGCAGTGGTTCCATTTCAGGCAACGACTATATTGGCGGTATTGCGGGATGGCTCAACGCCCTCATTAGCGACTGCTCCAATAACAGCTCTGTTTCAGGCGGTGTCTTTGTCGGCGGTGTGGTGGGATACATCGACGCAAGCAGTACCATCAGGGCCAGTTCCAATAGTGGTTCCGTTACTGGCGCCAGCTTTGTTGGTGGTATGGCGGGATGGACTATCGGCTACCTCACTGTCGGTTCCAATAGCGGTTCCGCTACTGGAACTGGCGTTCTCGGCGGTATTGCGGGATATAATGGTGGTATGATCTACATCAGCTCCAACAGCGGCGCCGTTATCGGAACCGGCGACCGTGTCGGCGGCGTAGCTGGGGACAACTATGGCGACATATTGGGCAGCTATAACATCGGCCCTGTTTCAGGCAGCAGTTTGGTCGGCGGCGTGGCGGGACATAACAGCTACGCCCACATCACTGCCAGCTATAACATCGGCTCTGTTTCAGGAAGCAGTTCTGTCGGCGGCGTGGCAGGGGAGAACGATGAAGCTACCATCACCGCCTGCTACTGGGCTACCTATATCGGAGATGGCGTTGGCGCCATCGGTAGTTCTGGCACCAGCGGTGGTTCTGGCACCGGGAACGGCGGTACAACACAGTTCAGCGGCGTTGACTGGCCTGACGAAAGCATCGTTACCGGCACCGGCACTGATTTCAGAGCCAATGCCTGGGGTGTCGGCACAGGAACCGGCATCGGCGCCTTGTGGAAGAGCCTGGGCGGCTGGAACGGCGGCAGCCCGCAGTATCCCAAGCTGTACTGGGAATAGGGAATTAGGAGTGATCGGTCGAGTGTTTTTCTAAGGTAGGTATAGGTATGAAAGCGCAAAGTACATGATAGTGATTTTCGCCCTGGCGTTGGGGGGATGTATGACCGGTATGATATGATTTATGCAGTAATTGCCCGAAGGAATGATGGTATAGTCTTAACGAATGATGGGGATTTGGCCAAAATTTGCAAAAAGAATAATATAAAATATTGTTATTAAAAAACGCAAAAACCGTGCGTACTGCACAGGATTCTTAGGCTATACGCATAGATATTACTCATATTCCTATATAATGACTAATATCCTGTGCGTACTGCACAGAAAATCTGTGCAGTTTTACTGTTTGACAAACAAAAAATAGTGTTTTATCCTCTTTACACTCGGGGGGATGAAATATGTATATCAGGAATGGGTTAATTATTACCGTTTCCATTCTCTTTTTGCTCTGTCTTGGCTCTTATACCCATGCCCAAACCGCCGCCCTTATGGACGGAGCGCTGGGCGTCCGTGAAGTGAACCAGGGGCAGGCGGCTTATTTTGTGCTGACCGCAGCGGAATTAATTCCCGCAGACGCCGGTATTGAGGCGGCCTTCGCCCAAGCCCAGGCGGATACATGGCTGCGGAACAAGGCGGACAGCCCCATCAGTATGGGAGAGCTTTCCTACCTTATTATGCAGGCCTTCAAGCTGAAGGGGAGCGTCTTCTACCGGCTCTTTCCGGGCCCCCGTTATGCGTACCGGGAACTCGTCTACCGGCGGCTCATTCCCCCACCCAATGATCCCGCCCGGCGGGTAACAGGACCGCAGTTTTTTCAAGTGTTAGGAAATGTGCTGCGTGTTTCAGGGGAAGAAAAATGAAACCCATTTATATAGTGATACTGCTCTTGAGCGTCCCTTGCTGTTTTGCGGCGGATTTCGGCCTTGTCCTGAACACGGTGCCGGAATACGGTTACGCCGGGCAGGGTGCGGACAGCGGCGGGGATTTTTCGTTTACCGGGACGGCGAGTCCCTGGGTTTCCGGGGTTTTACGGGAGGACCTTTCGTATTATCTTTCGGGCCGTTTACTATTTGAGTATGAGGACGGGGAAGCAAAGACGCCCCTCCTGGTTGAACTTGAAAGAACGGAGTTTGACTGGCGGCCTTTTTCTGCGGTTTTTGTCAGCGCAGGGCGGCAGCACTTTGCCGACTCGGCGGCCCTGATAGCATCGGGGTTCTTTGACGGATTGTTGGGTTCCCTCTCCCTGCAAAAAGCCCGGCTTTCGGCGGGGGTTTTTTATACCGGTTTCTTGTACAAGGAAAGTGCGGAAATTATCATGAGCGCCGTGGATATGGCCAATTATAGTAAGCCCTTGGATTACGGGGATGGTGATAGTTATCGTGCGTCCCGAAGGCTTTTAGCGGAGCTGACCGGGGAATTCCCCGATTTAACAAGCCGGACTTCCCTTACGGTAAACGCCCTTGGCCAGTTTGATCTGACAAGCCAAGACGCCCTGCACAGCCAGTACCTGTTGGGACATTACTTTTTCACCCCCATAGAAGTTCTTCGGCTGAACCTGGCCGCTTCTGTTGGGTTTACGGAAACGGACGGAGTGGATCTGCGGACCAGTTTAGCCTTCCAGGCGGGGGCGGAATGGAATCCGCCGGGGAGTTTGGAGGATATGGCGGATCTGCGTTTCCGCTGGGCAAGCGGGGCTATCAGCGATACTATCGGAGTATTTCTGCCGCTGAACGGTATTATCCAGGGAGAAATATTTATGCCCAGGATCTCCTCCCTCCTATCGGTGAAAGCCGCTTATACGGCGCGGCTCCATGAGCAGGTATCCGTTTCGGCAGGGACAACGTATTTTATCAGGACCGATACGGAAACATTCAACGATGCGGATTTGGATCCCCAATCGTCCTCCCTGTTGTTGGGCGGGGAACTGTACGGATCGGTAATATGGGCAATTGATTCGATCCTCCGGTTTACCGCCGGGGGCGGGGCGTTCTTCCCCCAATGGGGCGGGGCATTTGCGGCGGATACGCCGCTGCGGTGGAAGGTGAATGCGGGAGTAACGGTGTCGTTATGAAATTGGAGATGGGTATGAAAAAAGTTATGGTGTGTATGTTGATCATATGCGGTGCGGTGAGTCTGCCGGCTCAGACCGCGTTTATTCGGGAAATTTATGGGACCGTGGAAGTGTTGACGCCGGGAGCGGCTGAATGGACTGCCGCCGAAGAAGGGCAGCGGATAGAAAATGCGACGGCCATATCCACGGGGTTTAAGAGTACCGCCCGTATTGCTCTGGGGAATTCGGTAATAACCGTAC
The DNA here is from genome assembly GCF_000297095.1 of Treponema primitia ZAS-1. Lineage (NCBI taxonomy): Bacteria > Pseudomonadati > Spirochaetota > Spirochaetia > Treponematales > Treponemataceae > Treponema > Treponema primitia. The sequence goes on from NZ_AEEA01000189.1 coordinate 4,676, forward strand.
GGCCCTTAACCCGGCTTACCTTGGAAGCCCTGCGGGAAGCGCAAAACACAGAGGAAGTGGGGCTGTATCTGCAAACCGGGCGGGTACGGGCGGATGTTACACCCCCGTCCGGGGGGAAGGTCGATTTTACGGTACGGAGCCCTTCGGTAACCGCTTCGGTACGGGGAACGAGTTTTGAGTTTGACGGACAGCGCCTTTCGGTTGACGCGGGCCGGGTACATGTAAGCGGCGGCGACGGTACGGGTGTCTATGTCGGGGCGGGCTATGCGGTGGTGAGCAATGTTGAAACCGGCAGGACAGCGGCAGCGATGGAAACGGCGCGGGAAAAACTCGTCCCGCCCATGCCTGCGGGGATGGGGAATACGCCGGGGATCCCCGCCGCTCCTCCGTCGACGGGTGATTTTGCCGTAGGAACACGCTGGAAATAAGGGGATATAGTGAAAAAAACAGGGATACTGATACTTGCTGCATTTTTGTCGGCCCTGGGCGCTTGTGATATTTTTATGCAGCCGGTAAGCCCCGGCGGGAACCTGACCGTAACAACAGGAAGCGGAGCGCGGTCGGTTTCCGATGATGAAGTGCGATCCTTCCGCTATGAATTTGATTTTACCGGTCCCCGGGGAGAATCCTTTACCCGGACACTTTCGCCCGGGGAAGAAAGCGTGAACCTTTCTGTCAGCCTGGGGGAATGGACGATAAACGCCCGGGCGTATAAGGCATTTGCCGACGGGGAAATACTAGTAGGGACGGGAAGCATTACCTATACGGTTACACCGGGAAAGAATTCGGTTTTGGTGCTCATGGATCTAAGCGGGGACTATACCGTGAAGGAAATTACCGCCTTTACCCTTGCCGAAGTATCCGGAACCATAAGC
>NZ_AEEA01000190.1 GCF_000297095.1 Treponema primitia ZAS-1
CGGCAAGAAACACATATTCCGGTTTTTCGGCGGCAAAAAAGCGTCTACCGCATGCTGGTCAAGCAAATCAAGTTCGCTATGGGAACGGGTTATAATATTCTCATACCCTTTTTCCCGTAATTTCCGGTGAATAGCGCCGCCCACCAAGCCCCGATGCCCGGCCACATATATCCTGGATGCGTGTGTCATAGGGGATATCCTGTTACTCATAATAGTTTTCCGTCTTGTATCC
>NZ_AEEA01000191.1 GCF_000297095.1 Treponema primitia ZAS-1
CCTTGAAAGAGGAATATCTTTTAACCGATGAACTGGAGCCGACCAACGACGCCTATGCCCTGGCAAAAATCAGCACCATAAAGCTGTGCGCCACCTACAATAAGCAATATGGGACGAATTTTCTTTCTGCAATGCCGACAAACCTGTATGGCCCGGGGGATAATTATGACCTGTCTAACTCCCATGTGCTTCCCGCAATGATTCGCAAGTTTCACGAGGCAAAGATTTCAGGCGCCGACAGGATCGTCCTGTGGGGAGACGGTTCTCCCTGCCGCGAGTTTTTATATAGCGATGATCTTGCCGAGGCGGTGGTGTATCTTATGGAGCGCTGCAATGCAGAGGATCTGCGTCATTCCACCGGGGATTTTGTCAACATTGGGATTGGGCGTGATTTAACCATAAAAGAACTTGCCGAAGTTATCCGCGGCATTGTCTATGCGGATGCTTCTCCCCGTACCTGTGCAATTGAATGGGACGTCTCAAAGCCAAACGGGACGCCAAAAAAGTTGTTGGACATATCCCGGCTTTCCGCGCTTGGGTATACGCCCGAAACGTCCTTAGAGGACGGAATCAAAATCGCATATAAAGACTATTTAGAACGGAATTAATTAATGAAAACAAGGATTATGTATGAGCGATGAAATAAAACAAGAGGAAGACGAAATCAGTCTTATTGATCTCTTCGCGGTTCTCTGGCGATGGAAAATAATGATAATTGTCATCACCTTTCTGGCGGCGATAGGGGTGGTAATCTATGCGGTCATTTCGATTAAGCTGCCACCCGAAAAATCATACCGTCCCAATGTGTACACGCCTAAGGCGCTGATGCTCATCAACAATACCAATTCTTCCGGGGGAGGAAGCCTGTCATCCATGCTCAACTCCAGCGGATTGGGCGGTATGGCTGCCCTCGCCGGAGTCAGACTGCCATCAGGCTCAAGCTTCAGCGCACTTGCGGAATATCTTGTGGGCACCAATTCTCTGCTTGATTCGGTGGTTGACGAGTTTGATCTTATCACTAAATATAAAATAAAGAAATCGCCTAAAGCCAGAAGCCGCAAAAGGGTTAAGTCAAGCTTGAAGGCTGCCTATGAGTCACGGAGTGGCGTGTTCAGTATTGCTTTTACCAACCGGGACCCGGTGTTTGCCCAGCAGGTAGTGAATTATTGCGTTGATTATTTGGAAAACCGCTTTAACGAGCTCGGCTTGGACAAAAATAAATTGGAAAAAGAAAATCTGGAAAAAAACATTCAAAACACGTATGAGGAAATTCAAAATCTGGAATTGGAGACCCAGCGGCTGGAGCAGTCAGTTCAGCGTGGTTTTAGCGGAGCAACAATGCCCTCTATTTCCATGGAATTGAACCGGATTTCCTTGGAATTACGGGCGCAGCAGCAGGTATACACCCAGCTCAAAACGCAATATGAGCTGCTTAAGGTAAGCATGGCCAGCGAGAGCCCAATGTTTCAGGTTCTGGAGCTCGCGGAAATCCCGGACCAGAAATCTGGCCCCAATCGGGGCAAGCTGTGTATGATGGTCACCCTTGGGGCAGGCTTCGGCTCGGTTTTCCTCGCCTTTGTCCTTAACGCAATTTTAAACCTTAGGAAAGACCCCGAAGCCATGGCGAAACTCCGGAGGAAAAAAGCATGAAGCGTATAGCCCTCTGGCTACTGTTTGTAACGGTTGTTGTCTTCGCGCAGGAGTCTCAGCAGGAGTCGTCTCAGCAGGCTGCCCAGCTTAGCAACACGACGCTGCTAGCCCGGAACGCACAGCTTGCCATGTCAAGCGCCGACTACCGGGTAACCGCCGGTGATGTGTATACTTTGGCCTACGCCGCCGGAACCCAATCGGTTACCTATGTTATTACCGTTGACAACTCTTATCGTGTCCGGGTATCTAACCTGGGGGTTATCAATGCTGCCGGGAGAACCTTCCAACAGCTAAAGACGGAAGTGGAAACCGTGGTTTCAAACAACTATCCGCTGAGTGGGGCGCAGCTGGTCATAACCCGGCCCTCCCTTTTTAAGGTGTCCATTGCCGGCGAGGTCAATGTCGCTCAGGAGCAGACAGCCTGGGCTTTGGCCCGGTTGTCGTCGCTTTTGGATGACAATAACCTTCTGACGGCATATTCATCAATCCGTGATATTACGATTACTTCCTCATCCGGGCAGCGCCGGGCCTGCGATCTCTTCAAAGCCCAGCGGGACGGGGACTTATCCCAAGACCCGTACCTCCGGCCAGGAGATGCTATCCGGATTAACCGGATTGATAGGGTGGTTACTATTACGGGTTCCGTAGAGCGGCCCGGCGCGTACCAGTTACTGCCGGGGGAGAATCTGTCGGATTTGATTACCCGGTATGCCTCAGGCTTAACGCCCACCGCGGATCCCAGCAGGGTAGAATTGGTCCGGTTTGTTGACGCGGAAGCTGATTCGGGGGATAAGCTATATCTTTCTAAACAGAATATAAGTGAAAACTATCCCCTGAAACACTTTGACGCGGTTATGGTGCCATCGATTATGGATTTGGAGCCGGTAATGTTTGTGGAGGGGGCGGTGCAGGAAAACACCGGTCAGCAGCGACTGCAAAATGCCCTGGCAACGGCTCAGAGCAACGCCTCAAACAGAATAACGGTCCAGTTTAACCAGGGGGAGAATTACGCGTCCCTGTTGCAGCGGAATTCATCCTGGTTTACGGCAATTTCGGATACCCAACATGCGTATATAATACGGGGGGAGGAGCGGATCCCCTTGAATATTAACCCCATACTCTATGACTCGAATTATCAAAGCCAGTATTTTGTGGAAAGAAACGATGTGCTTATCATTCCCTTTAGGCAGTATTTTGTGACCGTAGCCGGCGCGGTAGTAAAACCTGATAGGTACCCATACATACCGGACCGGGGATGGGATTACTATGTAGCCTTGGCCGGAGGGTTTGTGAAAGAACGGAATTCATCTGACTCGGTGGAAATAAAAGATTTAACGGGGAGACGGATGAGCAAGACCGATGTAATAACCCCGGAAACGACCATAACCGCCCGGACCAATGCGGGGTTGTATTACTTTAACCAGTATGCCCCGGTGATAACTACGATCTTGTCTATCATTACTACCTCTATCTCCGTTGCTCTGCTTATTGGTCGATAATGCCGATACATTATGGTACTAAGAGTTTTCTTAAACGTTGGCCTACGGTTTAACAAAGAGCTAATTTAAGGGCAAACGGATTAAGCCCAATGACCTTAAAAAATTGGATAAAGCGGATTTGTGGTCCGGCAGAAGAACCAGCTCCAAGATTTGTTGAGGTGAATTCTCAGATGACGGAACAAATTCAGCATACCCCTAAAATTCTCATTGAAAAAGGTGATATCAGAATACATATATCGATCGCAATAAACCAGAACGACCTACGAGAGGTTATAGAAGGTCTTGGCTGGTAACTATGATTTTTGATTTGAGCGCAGTAAAACTATGCATACGGCCTGGGCACACCGATCTCCGACAGGCAACCAACGGATTAACCGTCCTGATACAAAAGGAAATGAAATAGGACCTACTCACTTGGACAAAATAGAGATTTTCTGGTAAAATGAATCAACAAATAGCAAACAATACTTACGCTTTTCTAATAATGACTAACATAATAACATTAGTCTTTTTGGTAATTATTTCATTTCGGTATCGGGTTCCACAAAAAGTATTAAAAAAATTGGGGATAATAGATTTACATGTTCTAAAAATTTATCCCTTATACAGTATAAACAATATTATATCGTTAACATATGATCGTGATAATTTTGATATTGTAATGGTAGGTGATTCCATTACCAATGCGGGAAGATGGAACGAAATATTCAATAATAGAAAAGTTGCCAATCTTGGTATTAATGGTGATTCGACCGATGGAGTGTTAAACAGGCTTGTGGATATTTACTATTTGAATCCTAAAAAGTGTTTTCTGATGATTGGAATAAATGATTTCCAGGGAAATCGTTCTATTGAATATGTAATACAAAATTATAAAAGAATTATTCAGGAACTGAAACAACATAATATAAAAATAATTGTTCAATCTATATTACATTTGGGACATAATTATTATATTAATCATATAGGTGGAAAAAATAAAACTAATTGGAAAACAATAAATAAAAAAGTTGAAAAAACTAATATTGAACTGGAAAAAATTGCAGTTGAATATGGTGTTGAATTTATAGATATTAACACAAAATTATCTGTAAATAATGTTTTGGAAGAAAAATATGGAGATTCTAGCGGGTTACATTTAAGCCAATTAGGGTATGAAGAATGGGCTGAAATAATAAAACCGTTAATTGAATAAAGCAGAAAAACTGCACATAACCACATACAATTAGAGCCGGAAACGGGTCTTTTTATTTGTCTATTTTGTTAGTGTATTATAACATTTGATTCAATTATCAATGTTCACATATCTGGACAAATATACGTATTATAGCTTATACTAATAAACATAATGGGAAAGCCAAGGACCGTATTGCTATCGGGCGTATGTTTTTTAATATCGCTGTTTCAAACTGTGATGATCATCTCCGTAATCACGGCTTTCTTCTTAGCCCCGCAGGATGGATACTGTCCCTGGCCTTTGATATGAACCCCGACGAAAACGGTGTTGGGTTAAAACTCAACATTTCAGAATCTGATAATACCCTTGATTTTGACCTTGCCCTAAGCGTTATTCCCTATTTCAGGCTATCTTCAGAAAAAGCGGAATCTATTCTTAATACTGTTAAGCACTCCGTTTCAAACTGGAGAACCGTGGCGGATTCATTACAGGATCCCGAAACGGCAGCAAGACGAAATGGAACCGTCCTTTAGGTGTAAAGCTCACCCCTCGCCCAAGTAAGCCTTCTTAATCCCCTCATTATTCAACAACGCCGCCCCCGTGTCCTGCATGGTGATTACCCCTGTCTCCAGGACGTAGGCGTAGTCTGCTATTTCCAGCGCGGCGTGGGCGTTCTGCTCTATCAGCAATACGGTGGTACCATTTTTGTTTATTTCCCGGACGATTTCGAAGATCATGCGGGAAACTAGGGGGGCCAGGCCCAGGGAAGGTTCGTCCAGCATGAGGAGTTTTGGGCTTGCCATGAGGCCCCGGGCTACGGCGAGCATCTGCTGTTCACCGCCGCTCAGGGTACCGGCGTGCTGGCGAGCCCGCTCCTTGAGCCGGGGGAAGAGGGTGTAGCAGCGGTCGCGGTCTTTTTTGATGCCCGGTTTGTCGCTGCGGGAATAGGCGCCCAGGCGGATATTTTCTTCCACCGTCAGGTTGGGAAATACGTGGCGGCCCTCGGGGATCATCACCAGACCCAGGGAGACTATGTCCTTGGTATCCCGGCCGGTAATATCCTGGCCGTTCCAAAGGATTTTGCCCGAGGCGCTTTTTACCAGGCCAACGATACTGTTGAGCATGGTACTTTTGCCTGCACCGTTGGCGCCGATGAGGGTGATGATTTTGCCGTCTTCAACCGCTATGTCGATGCCCCGCAGGGCGTGGATGCCGCCGTAGTATACCGAAAGGTTTTCCAGTTTAAGCAATTAATCCACCCCCAGGTAGGCGTCGATGACCTTCTGATTTTTCCGTATCTCCGCGGGGGCGCCCTTGGCGATGGTAATGCCGTAGTCAAGCACGTAGAGCCAATTGCAGATGCCCATCACTACCTGCATGTGATGTTCTATCAGTAATACTGAGATCTTGAATTTGTCCCGGATGCCCACAATAAATTCCATCAGCTCCTGGGATTCCTGGGGGTTCATCCCCGCGGCGGGTTCGTCCAGGAGCAGCAGGCTTGGCTCGGTGGCCAGGGCGCGGACTATTTCCAGGCGGCGCTGTTTGCCGTATGGCAGGGATACTGCGTTGTCATTGGCGTTATCAAGGAGTCCCACCGATTCCAACAGGTTTAACGAAAAGTCCCGGGCCTTTTTTTCCTTTTCCATATAGCCGGGAAGGTGCAGCACCGATTCAAAGAGATTGGGTTTTTCCCGGAGGTTACAGGCTACCAGAAGGTTTTCCAGCACCGTCATCTCATGGAAGAGGCGGATATTCTGAAAGGTCCTGGCTATACCCGTGCCGGTGATCTTATGTGGCTGTTTACCGGCAATGTTTTTTCCGTTGAATAGAATGGTTCCCTTGGTGGGCGTATATACCCCGGTAATTACGTTAAAGGCCGTGGTTTTCCCCGCGCCGTTAGGGCCGATGAGTCCCACAATTTCGCCGTCCGCCACGGTGATAGAAAAGTCGGATACCGCGGTGAGGCCGCCGAACTGCATGGTAATGTTGTTGGTTTCCAGCATTACGCGCCTCCACGGCCCAGGAGTTTTTTTATTGGCCCGGTATCAAGGATGCGGTTCCAGGAAAATTCCTTTTTCCCCATAAGGCCTTCCTGGCGGTAGATCACCACCAGCAAAAGGAGGGCGCTGAATACCACCATACGGAGGCCCGGGAGACCCTGGGTCCGGAAAAACAGCAGGTTTAGAGGGCCGTCCAGGAAACGGAGGGCCTCCATGGAGATCGTTACGATAAGTGCGGCAATTACCGATCCGGTGATGCTGCCGTTACCCCCAAGGACCACGATGAGCAGGATGTTATAGGTTAGGCTGAAGGTGAACATCTTGGGGTCAATAGTATTCATCAGGTGGCCCAGGAGGGCGCCGCCTATGCCGGCTATAAAGCTGGAAATAGTAAAACTGAGGATTTTTACCCGGGCAACGTGGATGCCCATGGCTTGGGCGGCTATTTCGTTATCCCGAACCGCTTTGCAGGCCCGGCCAAAGGCAGAGTTTATAAGCGCAATCATGAAGATCACCGTTAGGAACGCTAAGGCCCAAATCATATAGGTATTTGCATATTTCGGCAGCCCCTTAAGGCCCAGGGCGCCGTTGGTTACTGATTGAAGGTTGGTGAGCACCACCCGGATTATCTCAGAGAAGCCCAGGGTGGCGATGGCCAGATAGTCATCCCGGAGCCGCAGTACCGGTGTGCCGATGAGGAAACCCGCCAGGGCTGCCGTAAGGCCGGCGATGATAAGGGCGGGGATAAAGGGAAGCTCCACATTCGCCAGGATGGGAACGATGGGGGTCATAAAATAATTCATGCTTTTCTGGGCAGGACTCATGGTAAGGAGGGCGCTTACATAGGCGCCAATGGCCATGAAACCCGAATGGCCCAGGGAAAAAAGTCCGGTAAAGCCGTTAAGCAGATTGAGGGAGAGCGCAAGAATAATGTAGATTCCGCAGAGATTGAAGATCCTTCGGGAAAAAGAATTAAATACCCTGTCCGCCAGAATGATAAAGCCGACAACCAGGATGAGGGCGATGATACTTACGGTACGGTTTTGCTTTTTGTCCAGGATCATCCGCCGCTCCCTATACCTTTTCTACCTGGTTTCTGCCCAGGAGACCCGAGGGCTTTACCATGAGCACAAAGATAAGTAACACAAAGGCAAAGGCGTCCCGGTAGCCCGTAAGGGTGGGGAGGAAGGCGATGATCATGATCTCGATAAAGCCCAGGAGGAGACCCCCCAGGACGGCTCCGGAGATATTGCCGATTCCGCCGATAACCGCGGCGATAAAACATTTGAGCCCGGGAATCATCCCCATGGTGGGGTTAAGCTGAGGGTACTTGACGGCCCACATGACCCCGCCGATGGCGGCTAATACCGAACCGGCGCCGAAGGTGAACGAGACGATCCGGTTTACATCAATGCCCATAAGCCGTGCTGCGGACAGATCCGTGGAAACCGCCCGCATGGCCATGCCGGTCTTTGTTTTGAGTACGATGATAAGCAGTATCGTGAGTAATGCTGCGGTAAGTACCGGGATAAAGAGGCTGATGTAGGCCACAGAAACACTGCCGATGTGGGCAACATGGTTAAAAAGCTCCGGTACCGGGAAGCCCTTGGGCCGCCCGCCGAAGATTACCGTGGCCAGGTTTTCCAGCAGGAAGGATGCGCCGATGGCGCTTATCATAATGGAAATCTTGGGGGAATTCCGCAGGGGTTTGTAGGCCACCCGTTCCAGGCCTATGCCGAAGATCCCCGTGAGTCCGAAGGCTACAATAAAGCCGACCCACCAGGGCATGAAAAAGACCGTAACCGCGTAAAAGGCGATATAGCCGCCGAGCATAAACACATCGCCATGGGCAAAGTTGATGAGCCGGAGTATACCGTACACCATGGTGTAGCCGATGGCGATGAGGGCGTAGAGACTGCCCAGGGACAGGGCGTTGGAAATATGCTGCAGAAACACATCAAAGTTCATGAGCCCTGTCCTTTTCTACGATCTAGGGATTAATAATGGTCTGGAACGCGAATTTTCCGCCCTTAACAACCTTGAGGAATGCGCTCTTCGTGGCATCCCCGTTGGCGTCCAAGGTAACGGTCCCGGCGGCGCCTACGAAGCCCTGGGTTTTCGCAATAGCGTTCCGGATAGCTTCCGGGTCTACGGAACCAGCGCGTTTGATAGCGTCCAGGGCAACCAGATAGCCGTCATAGCCCAGTGCGGTTACCGCAGCGGGATCCTTGTTGTACCGGGCGCGGTATTCCTTCAGGAAGGATTCCGCCACCGGGGAAGCGGCATATTCGGAGCTGAAGAAGGAGGAAAATACCGCCCCTTCAACATATTCCCGGCCCACGTCTATGAATTCCGGTGTCTCCCAGGTATCACCGCCGATAAAGGGAGCCGTGATGCCCAGGGATCGGGCTTGTTGGATTACCAGAGCGGATTCGGTATAGTTGCCCGGTGCAAAAATAACATCCGGGTTTAGTGAGCGGATGCTGGTAAGCTGGGCGCTGAAGTCCTGATCCCCGGTGGTATAGTTCACCGTAGCCAATATGGCGTTGGGGTTTCCGGTACGGGCCTTGAAGTTATCCACAAAGAATTTTGCCAGACCAACCGAGTAGTCATTCGACACTTCCTGAACAATAACGGCGGTTTTGGCTTTAAGGTCGTTAATCGCGTAGTTGGACATGACCGTTCCCTGGAAAGGATCAATAAAACACACCCGGAAGTAATAATCGTTCCCCGCAGTAACCAGGACATTGGTACAGGAAAGGCCGATTGCCGGTATATGCGCGTCCTTTACGATTTCCCCGCCGGCTATGGACGCCGAAGAACCCCAGGAACCCAGGATCACCTGAACCTTGTCCAGGTCGATGAGCCGCTGAACCGCGTTGGCGGCATCAACCTTGTCGGATTTGTTATCCGCAATGACCAGTTCCACCTTATAGGTCTTTCCGCTAACCTCAACCGTTGGGAACAGTTCATTGGCAAGCCGAATACCTTCGACCTCCATGGCGCCCCCCGCAGCGTATGCCCCGGTCAGGGGTTCAAAAACCCCGATTTTGATCACGTCTTCCGCAGTTCCGGCTTCCTTTCCGCCCCCGGCAAATACCGGCAGGGCCAGGAGCGCCATAAGCGGAACCAGACATAGTACCTTTGCAGCGTTTTTCATAACTTCCTCCTTAATATGGAAAATACTCATCAGATTGCATCATTATGCAATATATTATGCCCCATTACAAGTGAATGTATTCTAAATAAGCCTTTATTGCCCGTCTGGTTGAATCAAAAGCCAACTCCTCCGGTTTAACGTCCCCGGGCTTAACTAAGCGAAGCCCGCCAATCTCTTTCTCCTCCAGCTTGAAATCCCCGGGGTTGAGGCCCGGAACGGTGATGGAAAAAAAAAGATCGCAGGTATTGTAGGTGATGTTTTTATAGGGGTATATGTTGGGGAACGAAGCAAAGAGAGTGAAATTCGGCCCCGGGTCCCAGCCAAGCTCTTCCCGGCATTCCCGGCGCAGGCCCTCAAAGGCGCCCTCCCCGGGGTCCACAAAGCCGCCGGGCAAATCCAGTTTTCCCCTGGCGGGATCCTTGGCCCGAACCAGGAGGATAATTTCTTCTCCCGTACTAATGACGCAGCCCGTGGCGGCGGCGGTATTGTGGTAATATGAAAATCCACAGTCAGGGCAGTGGAATTTTTTGTTATCTTCAAATCGAATATTTTGGGAACCACAGGATGGGCAAAATTTAAACATACTAACCTCGTTGAATAGGATTTTTCCCTATTGTATAATAATAACCATGATTTGTGAATGTTCCCTAACGGTTCGTACCTACGAATGTGACAGCTATGGCCATGTGAACAACGCCAACTATCTCAACTACCTGGAATACGCCCGGTACCAGCTGCTTAAGGACGTGGGCTTCGATTACCCCACGGCGATAAAGGCCGGTTACGGGGTCTATGTGGCCAAGGTCATCATCGAATACAAAAAGCCCGCCCTAGCGGAGGACGAGCTCCTCATCAAATCCTGGCCCATCAAGAAGGGCGCGGTAAGCGGCATTATCGCCCAGCGCATACTCCGGGGCGAGGACATCATCGCCGAGGCAGAGGTTACCTGGGCCTTCGTAGATTCCCGGGGCGTGCCCGCCAAGATCCCCCCGGAGTGGGATATGCCGGGGCTCAAACCGGATTCAGCGTAGGGACAGCAGGCGTCCTCCATGGTTTCTCTATCTTCGTGGTTACTTCACGGTAAAAGCGGTATCAGCCAAGCTGCGGACGGCGGCGCTGAGTTCCCAGGCGGAGAGCTTGGGGAGCGGGATGGGACGCTGCCATACGGAAGCGCCCCGGCCGGCGTCGTAGAGTTCACAGCGGAGCTCGTCGGCGCCGATGGTGACGGTCAGGCGGAAACGGGGTGGAATGCCATTGGCGCCTTCGCTTAGGGGAGCCGGTTGGATGCCCGCCTTGGGGAGCAGCCTGCGGAGGGACCGTTCTATGCGGCGGGTTTCTGCGGCAGGCCTGCCGCCGTCGGAACCGAAGGGGTCGATGATAAGTTCCACCGGGAGTTTAATGCCCTGCTGACGGAGGGCGCCGCGGTTCAGGGCGTAGAGCCGTTCGGCGCTGTCCTGCCGTTCGTCACGGCGGGAAGCGCCCTTGGCTAGCAGGGCAAGTTCGGTATAAGTATCGGCTATCATATCCCGTTCCCATATTGGGTCATAGGCATCGATGGTCCGGCGGAGGAGTTCCCGGTCCTTAAAGAGGGCCCCCGCTTCGCCATCGTAGGAATTGGCTGCCTGGGGGATCAGGGGCGTCTCAAAATCCCGGGCCATGGTGAGATACACATTTGCCCGCCGGGGGTAGGGCTCAAAGGCGTTGTAGTACTGGATTAGGGCATCCAGACGGAGTTCTCCTGACGCCGGCGTTTCCGCCCCATAGGCTTGGGCAGAGAGGAGACTGTACTTCCGGAAGAGATGGCGGTGGACTGCGGACTTAAACCGGTAGTATTGCAGCCGGACGAAGCTATTGAGACGATCCCTAAGACCGCTGTAGGGGCTCAGGGCTTGGGTTTCCGCCAGCCCGGAATAGGTGTGCCAGAGGATTTGGTGGAGATCCCGTTTATACCGGTCCGGATCGATGCCGTAGTTCATCATCCATGACAGGTCCTGTGCCTTAAGGCTGTCTTCGGCATAGAGCCGGGCTTCCTCAAGCCGGCCGGCGATTTGGAAAGCCTGGGCCATATTGATCTTGGACAAAGGGGAGTTGTCGATTTCGTAGGCTTCCTGGTAGTCCGCAAAGGTCCGGGGAAAATCCAACCGGTGGAGGTATAGTTCCCCCCGGGCCAGCCATCCGGAGGAGCGGTTCTGGGAGGCCAGGGAAGCGTTGGTTCGTTCCAGGGACTCGGGGAAATGGTAGAACCGGGCTTCCAGGAGGGATAGATTGTAATGGGCCACCGAAGCAAAGGCCCGGTCCCCCCAATTTTCTCCTCCCTCAATTGCTTCCAAATACCATTTTTTCGCGTCCTCGTACCGGAACATTTCGGAATAGATGGTACCCAGGGTCATGGCGAAATCGGGGCTCGGACCGAACCGGTTCTGGGCATCCAGGAGGAGCCGTTCCCCTTCACCCAGCCGATGGAGCTTGTAGTACATCCACGCCAGGTTGCCTATGGCGTCCAGGTTGTCCGAGGATATGGTTAAAAGCCGTTCCAGGTACTCCACGGCTGCGGCGTTTTCGTTCAGATACCCCGCGGTAAGGGCCATCTCGTGCAGAAGATCCGGGTCGTAGGGTGTCAGGGTTTCCGCTTTCTGGAAGATCTCCCATGCGAGTCCGTAGAGCTTGCGGCTTTCGTAGAGCCGCCCCAGGGCCCAGGGGAATCGGAATTCCAGGGGAAATTGTTCTAGCCCCTGGGTGTATAGCTCGATAGCCCGCTCCCAGAATTCAGCCTGCTGGGCATCCTGGGCTTGGTTGTAAAGCTGGGTGGATTCGGTACTTTCGATCCGGGGCTGGTCATCCTGGGCTCGTGCCGTATCCCCGCTTAGGGGGATTAACAGGACCACAAGAAGCAGCGCCAAATAATGCCTGGCACTCCTTGCGGCCATAGCCAGGGGCGGCAGGAGCCAGCCGAGGATACGCCGGCAGCGGGGTACCTGTTTCCGGTAGTTTGCCGAGAATAGGCGGTACTGCCCGTCCAGGGTTTTCCATTGTTCTGCGGTATATTCCGGGGCGTAACGGGCGGCGGCTATGCCCTGGTAAAGATCCCGGATACCCGGGAAGGAAGGTTCCATATCCCGGGTCCACTCGGCCTCTCCCCTTGTCCGGGTATCCCGTTTATAGCCCGCCAGACGGAGCCTGCGGAGAGCGTGTGCCCAGAGTAGGGCCGCTTTTTTCCGGGGCTTCCGCGCCAGCTTTGAAAGCCAGAGGAAACCGGTACGTATGCTTAAGAAGATGATACACACCAGGGTGATCACCAGGGGCAGCCAATAGTTTCGGAGGAAGGAACGGACATTCCGGCCCAGTGTGCCCAGGACGGTGGTGGGGGAATTATCGTCGGCGCCTTCCTTGGGATTCAGGTGGGAACGGTTTTCCAGGATTTCCCGCATAAGCCGTTCAAACAGATCCTGGGGTACCCCGGAGGAAAAGCGGAATTCCTCGTCCTCCGCTAAGTTTTCCGTGGTGGGATCGTATTCAATCCAGCCGTATCCGGGGTAGCGGACCTCCACCCAGGCGTGGGCCATATCGGACCGGACCGGATAATAGTTAAAAGTATCTAAAGAGGGATCGATAAAAAAGCCCGCAGCGATCCGGGCGGGAATGCCCAGGGAGCGCAGGAGCATGGTAAAGGCAAAGGCGTAGTAGGAGCAGTAACCCCTTTTGGTCTCAAAGAGAAAATAACCAAGCTGATCGCCGTCCGGGGCAATCCCCGGTTTTAAGCTATAACGGTAATCGCCGTATTTCAGGGTCTCATATATAACTTGAATCTTTTCCCAGTTGGATGCAAAACCCTGGGTAAGCTCCCGGGCATATTCGGCGATCCTTTCGTTTTCGCCATACTCGGTATAGTAGGCGTACTCTTCCGGGCTTAGTTCCAGACTTTCCCACGAAAGTTCCTCCGGCATGGCATCCGCCAACTCGAAGGGCAATACTTCGCTGGCCTGGCTTTGAACGGCATAGGCGGAACTGAAGGAAGAGGCGTCCCAGCTGTCAAAGGGAACAATTTCCACGGGCTCCTTTAAGGCGATCAGGGCGGAGGAATCGAAGTTAACCAGAAAATATTCCTGGTTGGTAAGGCGAAAATTTTCTATGGGCTCCGCTTCCAGAGTGGTACGCCGGTCCGGCAGCCGCTGGGGCTGGGCGGCCTCGTCAATTGTTTCATGGCGGTAGAATCCCTGTTTGGGGTTGTAGCCGGAAAGTACGTAACGCCTCAGGTAAATATGATCATCCTCGGGATCCTTGCGGACGATAAAGACCAGATCGTCGTTCATGCTGATTTCACTTTCCAACCGCAGTACCTGGGAAAAATCGAAGTGGAACATGTTCGGTTCCAGGAGCCCCCCTCCTTTGTCCACCGCCCCTTCCTGGGAAGGCCGGATCAGGAGCATCCCCCCAAGGACAACCAGGATAAACAGGGTCAGTCCGCCCAGTATCCCTTCCCGTTTTTTCAGCCGGTACTCCGGGGGCAGGGAGAGCATAAACGCAAGGATCTGCAGGAAGATGATGAGGGAAAAAACGGCTATCATCAGCACCGGCCAGCGGTAAGCGGGTAGATCCGAGCTGCGGACTATGGAGTAAAGTACCAGGAGGAGCACGTCCGCGGCGATAATATCGGCCCGCAAAAAACGGCGGGACCGGGCGGCAAAGTAGGTAGAAAAGGCTGCCCAGTAGAAGGGAAGCAGGAAGACAAAGCGGTTCCGATCCAGGTTGAGGAGCAGGGAATCCAGGGTGATGGCAACACCGGGTATAAAGAACCGGGGTAAGGCGATACCTGCCCGGGCCGCCCAGGGTATGAGAAATAGGATCAGGGCGCCAAAAAAGGTGACTGTCACCTTTTTTGTGAGATATAGCGCACTAAGGAAGGCGAAGATTAGGGTGGCGGCGTAAACTGCGGTGTCCGCCAGATCGGCGGCCAGAAGCCGGAACTGCCAGAGTATAGCGAAGAGGGCTACGGACCTGAGAAGGAGGGCGATTAGACGTTGAAACTTTGCAGATTGATCGGGCATCGCCATTTTTAGAGCGTAGCATAAATAAGGCGTCTTGCAAACGTGGAACGTCCTAAATGGCGTATAGACTCAGGCGGGAAAATACGCAATACTCATGGGAGAAAAAGTGAGGAGAAATGGTATGGAAAACAATACGGGACCGGGAAAGAAGGAAACCTACACCTACGAAGAAGTCCGGAGTATGATAGCAAGCGCCATTATGGACAGGGCTAAATATCTGGCTGCTTTTTATAAGGTGATGCCCAGGGATGAATTTGATAAATGGGCAAAGAAAGCCCTTTGGGGTTATGGAGAGAGGAAGGTTGCACGAACCAAAGGCGAACATGGGAAGGTAAAAACCTTTTCCGACATCATGCTTGCCATTAACGGCGTAAATAATACCTGCGCCGGTACTAACACCGTAGAATTGATCAACGAAGAAAAGGCGGTGATCCATTTTAATCACAAATGCGCTATGGTACAGGGTTGGGAAGACATGGGCTTGGCCAAGGATGAGGTGAAATATCTCTGTGACATCGCCTGTTATGGAGATTATGCTCACGCCGATGGCCTGGGACTAAAGTGTTCCTTCTCCTATACCAGTGCCGATGGCGCCCACGAATTATGTGAACTGGTAGTCGAAAAGAAGTAGATTAAAACGTCATTCATAAACAGGAGGAGTTTAAAATGAAAAGACGAATTGTGATGGTACTAATGGCAATAATGGCTTCAGCTATGGTATTTGCCGGAGGACAACAGGGTGGTTCCAAAGCTGCGGACACGATTAAAATTGCCGTAGCTATGCCCATGACCGGCGATTATGCCGAATATGGTCAGAGCGCCTGGATTGCCGCTCAGATTATGGTGGAGAAGTACAATAAAGCGGGTGGAATTTTGGGAAAACAAATTGAATTGGTTCAGTTTGACGATCGTAATTCCCCGGAAGAGGCTTCTTCTATCGCCCAAAAAATTGTAAGCGATAAGGCGATCATCGGGGTTATGGGCCATTTCGCTTCCGGGGTCAGTATGACTGTTTCTCCGGTCTATGAGGAAAATAAGGTTATTCAGATTTCTGCTACCGCCTCTCACCCGGATTATTCCAAGGCGGGCAAGTATATTTTCAGAAATAACGCGGTGTTTACCCAGGAAGTAGCCCCCATGGTTGATATCCTCGCCAATGATATCAATGTAAAGAAGGTGGGGATTATCGCCATTAAGACCGACTGGGGTTCTTCCGCTGGTCCCCTTACGGCGCAGCTGGTTCAGGAAACGGGCAAGCTTGAATTGGTGGGGCTTGAGTACGTGCAGGAAACCTCAGATGATCACCGTCCGGCAATCAGTAAGATGATCAGCGCCGGCGCCGAGGCGGTACTTGGGTTGGGGCAGTATAGCCTCTATTCTCCACTGGCCCGCCAGTATCGGGAAATGGATCCCAACATCATTCTCCTGGGTGGAGCGGGCGCCTTCTCCAAGCAGTTAATCGACCTGGCCGGACCTGCCGTTGAGGGTCTTTATATGTCGGTCAGTTTCTTCCCCGGATCCAATGATCCGGATGTGAAATACTTTGTTGATGAATTTAATAAACGTTATGGTATGGAACCTTCCTCACTTACCGCCCAGGCGTACGATTCCATAGGAGTCTTTTGCGAGGCAATCAAGGCGGCGGGTACCCTGGACAGGGAAAAGGTACGGGACGCGGTAAACGCCATAGATTATCCCGGAGTAACCGGCAGGACCACCTTTGACCAGGGTGGTGACGCCGCCAAGGTATTTCAGAAGGTAGTAGTAAGAAACGGAGCGTTTGTACAGTACAAGAAATAAATGGCTT
Organism: Treponema primitia ZAS-1; assembly: GCF_000297095.1. Lineage (NCBI taxonomy): Bacteria > Pseudomonadati > Spirochaetota > Spirochaetia > Treponematales > Treponemataceae > Treponema > Treponema primitia. Next base: position 16,342 of record NZ_AEEA01000191.1, read on the forward strand.
AACGGCGGGGGGAATATGGATATATTATTTCAACAGATCATTAATGGTTTAGCGCTTGGTCTGGTGTTTGCCCTCGTCGCGGTAGGTTATTCCTTGGTGTTTGGAATCCTCCGGCTTATTAATTTTTCCCACGGTTCTGTATATGCCTTCGGCGCTCATGTAGTGTTTTTTGTCGTTGGTTTCGGCTTGGGCCCTGTTCTGGGGATTATTGTTTCCATAATAGTAACGGGGTTCCTCGGTATTTTTATAGACAAAATAGCCCTGGCCCCTCTGCGCCGGAAAAAATCCATGGGCATGGCCGCCCTGGTCACCACCTTGGGCATTTCAAATATCATTCAGCATACCCTGGTGTTGATTTCCGGAAGCCACCGTAAGGCCTTTCCGGATTTTTATAACTTTGGTCTTGTTACGGTATTTGGCGTCCAGATTAGTTCACGGCAGTTTGTTATGCTCGGTGTATCTTTGATACTGCTCCTGCTGCTTTTCTTCATCGTTCATAAAACAAAAATAGGCTTGGCCATGAGGGCTACCTCCCAGAACCAGAAAGCGGCGTCCCTTATGGGAATCAATGTGAATAGTGTTATTACCACTACCTTTTTTATGAGCGGCGCTTCTGCGGCGATTGCGGGAGGCCTGGTGGCAGGGTATTACCAAGTGGTATATCCGGGCATGGGCTTTATGATTGGCCTTAAAGCTTTTGCTGCATCGGTACTGGGGGGGATCGGAAGTCTTCCCGGGGCGCTTATTGGCGGCCTCCTGGTGGGTATTATGGAAAGTGTGGCGGCTCTGTATATCGGTTCTAACTACCGGGATGCCATGGCTTTTATCATTCTCATCATCGTGCTTATTTTTAAGCCCGCGGGAATTTTTGGCAAGAAAGATGTGATAAAGGTATAGGCTGTGGAAAAGAGCAGCATCTTTTACCGGGCAGAACTTTTCATTACCCGAAGACGGGTATATTTTATCGGTGGTCTCATTCTCTTTATGCTGATATTTCCTCTCTTTGGGTTCAGCGTTTATATCATGCGTATCGCCACGGTGATTTACATTTTTTCAATGTTGACCTTGGCACTTAATCTTGTGGCGGGTTATACCGGACAGCTTTCCATGGGAAACGCAGCGTTTTATGCCATAGGCGCCTATGCCTGTACCCTGTGCATGGTGCGTTTGGGAATGAATTTCTGGTTCTCCATGATCGCCGGCGCTATTTTTGCCGGTGCCAGCGGCCTCATTGTGGGGCTTCCAACCCTGCGCCTAAGCGGGTCCTATCTTACCATTGTTACCCTTGGCTTTGGTGAAATAGTCCGCATGATAATTCAGAACTGGGACCCGGTAACCAACGGAACCATGGGGATTAGAAATATCCCCAAGCCCGTGTTTTTTGGATTGACCCTGACCCTGTCGAATAACGGCTTTTATTACCTTGCCATAGTTCTTATGCTGATCATAGCTTTTTTCTGCGCCTGCATTATTAACTCAAAGATAGGCAGGGCATTTATTGCGATTCGGGAAGATGAGATTGCCGCTACCATGATGGGTATAAAGACTATTCATTATAAGGTACTGGCATTTTTTCTTTCAGCCCTTATTTCCGGAATCGCCGGAGCCTTTTATGCACCCATGGTGGGATACATCGATCCTAATACGTTTACCTTTGATGTATCCTCCCAGATTATTTGCCTGGCCATACTGGGGGGGCTGGGTACGATGCGAGGCATGTTCTTTGGTTCTATGGTGCTGATTATTTTTCCTGAGGTGTCCCGTTTCCTTATGAATTATCGTTTTATTATGTATGGATTTATCTTGGTACTGATGATGCGTTTCCGTCCCCAGGGTTTGCTGGGATGGCAGTCCCGGGTTCCTTACCGCTTTACCGGAAAGATGCGTAGGGATCTTGAGAAGGATAATCTTCTGACGGAGTAAACAATGGCGCTATTGGAAGTTAACGATATTAGTTTAAGTTTCGGTGGACTCAAAGCGGTGGACGGCGTTAGTTTTTTTGTTGATCCGGGAGAAATCGTATGCCTTATCGGCCCGAATGGCGCCGGAAAAACTACCATATTTAATATTCTTACGGGGATCTATAAAATTGAAAAGGGATCAATCCTATTTGAAAATTCTCCTATTCAAAATATAATACCCCAAGATATTGTAAAAGCCGGCATCGCCCGGACCTTTCAGAACATCCGGCTTTTTAAAAAAATGCGGGTGGTGGAAAATGTACTGGTAGGCTGTCACCAGAAAGTGGATTATAATTTCTTTGACGCCATGTTTAAGACTCCCCGCTATGAAAGAGAGGAGAGAACCAATCATCTCAGGGCGGTACATCTTCTTAAGGATGTGGGTCTCCTGAACCGCCTACACGACTATGCGGCCAACCTTCCCTACGGCGAACAGCGGAAACTGGAGATAGCCCGGGCTTTGGCTACCGGGGCACGGCTTATCCTGCTGGATGAACCCGCGGCGGGGATGAATCCCCAGGAATCGGAAGAACTGCTGCGTTTCGTTCTTAGTCTGCGGGATAAGGGGTATACGATTCTTATGATAGAACATGATATGAATGTGGTGATGAATATATCCGACAGGATTTATGTGCTTGATTACGGTAAAGTCATCTCCCAAGGACTGCCGTCTCAGGTGGCCAATGATCCCAAGGTCATTGAGGCCTATTTAGGGAGTGTTCCGAATGCTCAGAATAAGTAATTTGAATGCCTTTTACGATAACATACATGCCCTCAAGGATATCAGCCTGGAAATACAGCAGGGGGAGATTGTTTCCCTCATCGGCAGTAATGGTGCGGGAAAGACCAGTACCCTGGGCTGTATTACCGGACTTGTACCCGCCCGATCCGGCGACATCAGCTACAAGGATCGGCCTATTACCAATATGCCGGTTCACAAAATTGTGGACCGTGGGATCAGCTTGTCCCCCGAAGGACGGGAGGTATTTCCTGGGCTTACGGTGGAGGAGAATCTTAGGCTGGGAATGTACTCCAAAAAGAACAGCGCCGCAAAGATACATGAGGCCTTTCAGCGGGTATATGGTCTTTTTCCCCGGCTTAAGGAACGGGTAGCCCAGGTTGCGGGTACCCTTTCCGGGGGCGAACAGCAGATGCTTGCCATAGGCCGGGCGCTGATGAGTGAGCCGGAACTCCTGCTCCTGGACGAACCCTCCCTGGGTCTTGCCCCCAATCTAGTCCTGATGATTTTTGAGCTCATAAAGGAAATCAACAAGCAGGGGGTTACCATCCTCCTGGTGGAACAGAACGCCAATATGGCCCTGTCTATTTCCAACCGGGCTTATGTCCTTGAAACGGGTAGAATTGCCCTGTCCGGGGAATCCCACAAACTAATGAATGACGAAAACATACGGAAAGCATATCTGGGCAATATTTAAGTTCCAAGCCGGATTTGCCGGACATGGACCCCTGCTCTCTGGCTGTAGAGGCGAACACAGGTTTGGGCGGCCTCTTCCAGCCTGTCATCTTCGTAGAGGAAGGCCAGATCCACGGTCTGTTTTTTCAAGAACCGGTCCAGGGCGCCTTCGGTGGTGGTCCGGGGCAGGGCGAGGATCAGGATACCCCGGTCGGTGGGGGATGCGGGCAGTTCCGTTTGGGCGGACTGCGCGGGAAACTTCGTTAAAAGTTGCGCTGCAGGATAGGCCAGGGCCTCGGCAAGCTCAGCGCCGGTTCCTTCGGTGATGCTGCTGCCGCCGGTATAGCCGATGGACAGCTCCATACCCCGATGCTGGTACTCCAGGGCGATAGCCAGGGCGTTTTCGCAGAGCAGGTCCACACTCCGCCTGCCGGCCGCAGGGCTGTAGAGCGCCGGGTCGGTTAGGGTATCCACCAGGACGATTAAACGGGAATGGGGCGGCGGTTCGGGCTCGCCCTCCCGGACAAAAAGCTCGTTGGACGGGGCGTGGCCGTACAGTTTCCAGTTAATCCGCCGGGGATCGTCCCCGGGCACGTAGGGCCGGTGATCGATCAGGTTGTCGGTACGCTGGTAGCGGACATTTTGCCGCTGAGACTCGCCCCCGGACAGGATGTACACCGGAATAGGTTCCGCCGCAGCCTGGGGCAGGGCCAAAATACGGGGGCTTTTATCTGCAGACCATGAGTCTGATGGCAGGGGTAGATAAAAACGGAAGAGCCCCAGGATGTCGCCGATAAAAAACCGGTCTGCTTCCCCATAATAGGCGCCGCGCTCAGGAACCGGGAAGGAGTAAGAGGCCTCTTCTTTTCCATCGGGGTCGAAAAGATGCCGGATCTCCCGGCCATCCCGGGTTGTAAGTCGGATCTCATAGCGGATAAGTATCCCCGGGAGGCGGAAAAAACGGCCCTTCCCCGCCTTATCACGGTTTAAAATGACCTCGGCGTTTTTCCCGGCGGGGATATTCCGATTCAGGAACCGGGACGAGAGGAGCCGGGCCCGCTTGGAATGTATCCCCCCCAGGATAAGGGCGGCGATGACGGAGAATGCCAGTACTACCAGGAAAACTCCGCCCACCAAGGTCAGGGCAAGCTCCTTCCGCAGGGCTCCTGCCCCAAGAGCCAGGATAGTCAGGATGAATAGGAATATTCCCAGATCAGACGGTCTTGATCCTGTCGATTCGTGCAAGGCAGATCTCCCGTATAAGCTTTTCACCCTGAGAACGGGGATCCCGCAGTTTAAGCCTGTGGGCCAGGGTCGGCGCCGCCAGGACAGTCAGATCTTCATCAATCACATAATCCCTGCCCCGGACCAGGGCCAGGGCCTTGACCGCCCCCAGGAGCTGGATAGCCGCCCGGGGGGAGGCGCCTAAAAGAAAACTCCGATGGGTGCGGGTATCCCGGACTATGTCGGCAATGGCTTCCTTCAGGGAAGGATGGCAGAATATTGCCGCCGCCGCGGCCTGGGCTGCCAGGAAATCTTCTATAGTGAGCACCGGTTCCAGCTCATTCAGAGTGGTTTCCGAAGGGTTTTCTTCCAGGATGGATAATTCCGCTTCCCGGTCCGGGTAACCTAGGGAAAGACGCATCATGAACCGATCCAGCTGGGCCGCTGGCAGGGGAAAAGTTCCTTCGCTTTCTATGGGATTCTGGGTGGCAATTACAAAAAAGGGTAATGGCGGGTAGTGGGTTGCGGCGCCGATGGTTACCTGCCGTTCAGCCATTACCTCAAGGAGGGCGGATTGAACTTTTGGAGTGGTCCGGTTGATTTCATCGGCTAATACTACGTTTGCCAGTACCGGCCCGGGGATGAACCGGAAGGATCGGCTTTCGGGATCGAATACGTCCACCCCGGTAATATCATAAGGAAGCAGATCCGGGGTAAACTGGATCCGTTTAAAAAGCAGGGGGTTTCCGTCTTCCCCGGCAATCAGTTTTGCCACGGTCTTTGCCACCGTGGTTTTTCCCAGCCCGGGGTTATCTTCGATGAGCACATGCCCTTTGGCGAGAATTGCGGCGGTAAGCAGTTCCAGAAATTCCCGCTTTCCCAGGATTATTCGCTGGATTCCCGTAATCAGGGTTTCCGCCGCCTCTTCAGGTTTCATATCAAATCAGCATAACATAGGCGGGGTATTAATTGGAAGGAGGGAGGACAGAAAATAATATCGGAGTTTTTCAGAAAAAGTTAAGAAATTTATAGGCAAAACAACAATTATTGACGATAATTATCATGGTAAACTATATTAGGACGGGTTGGATATAAAATGAAAAAGCTCATGTGTCTTACAATTCTTTTATCCTCGGCGATTCTGGCATATTCTCAGAATAGGGCAGATACAACCTTGTATATCGAACCTATTAGCGGCGGATCTGCGGCGGATCGGGCTTTCTTCGATGAAAACCTAAAAATGGAAGTTAATGCCGCTGGTTATGCGTTGATCGACGATCTCCTTGACGCCATATATTCGATAAGTGGCGCCCTTGCTCCGGAGGATGACGGGTATGTCCTGAGTATAACCCTGAGTAACGTGGAAGAAAGCAGGGAAATGGTTACCCAGGAATTATTTTACGTTAAAGTAGAAGAATCCTACGAGATACTCCCCTTCCTGGTCTGGCAGATGCTTGCCAACGCCCCCTTCCTTGTCACCGAAGCTCCGCCGCCTCCCCCTCCGCGAGTGTACAATACCGATACGGATAGTTCTAATAACTCCGGCAGGATGGCCCCCATTGTTAACCTGGTTAATGCCGTTCCGGATGACGATTCCTGGAAAAACAAATGGATATATCTGGGTGCAAAATTCGGGGTATCCCCCCGGTTTTATACTTCGAGCAGGGACGAGACCAATGCGGAGACGATAACAATTGAAGTTGGGGTGGATGCGGGAATTCAGGTACTGGATTTCATGGTTGTCCAGCTTGAAGCAGACTTCAGTCTGGATACTGCGGACTATCAGCAATTAGAATATCCAAGCGGTGTGACTCCGCCTCCATCAGTAGCAAATCCTGGGCCGATTGATATTACCTATAAAACTCCCGTATTTAACTTCCCGCTGTTGATAAAGGGTGTGTTAAAGCCCAGTAGATCCTTTCTTGTGGAGCCCTACGGAGGCGCCTATCTCAACCTTCCCCTTGGTACGGAAAGTGCCCCCCCCCATTGGCGGGTGGCTCGCCGGGATCGATTTTGGGGTTAAAGTTGGGGGGAACGGTTTCATCTTTTTTGATTTCCGTTATGCCAATGACCTTGGAGATACCGAGGTCAAGGATAGACGGGTTGAGTATACCAGGAATATTGTTTCAGTTACCGCCGGGTATAGGGTAGGATTCCTTAACCGAAAGCAAAGTGCCAGCCGTTTCAGAGGCGCACGATATTAACGCGATACAAATAGAGGTGTAAAAAAATGAAACGCTTAGTAACAGTACTTTTGTTGGGTATAAGTATTACTACCCTGTGTGCGGCTCAGGCCCAAATCCGGAATTTCAAACAGCGGGGCGCTGCCACCGGAACTCTGGATGCCAGTGGGATTACTGCGGCGCACCCTAGCTTGCCAATCGGTACTTTGATAAAGGTAACCAATACGGAGAATAATAAAGAGGTAACTGCAACCGTTACGGGTCGTATATCGACCTCGGTTGACCGGATCGTGGATCTTTCCCCCGCCGCCGCTTCAGCCATTGGGGTGCCCAGCGACGGCTCTGTCCAGATAATCCTTGAACGGGTGAACGCTGTACCGGAGCCGGTTATTGTCGAGGCTGAGCCGGAACCAGAGCCAGAGCCCGTAGCGCCTCCTCCTCCACCTCCAGTTGTCGTGAGTGCGCCGCCACCTCCGCCGCCCCCGCCTCCGCCGCCTAAGGTGGCTAAGGGTCCTGCGCGGATCATTCCCCGTATGCCCGATCCGGGAAGCACCACGATCTTCCGGGTGCAGGCAGGATCGTACTTGCTGCCCCTGCATGCCAGAGAAGCTTTTGATCGCCTGGTAGCGGCGGGATTCCACCCCTACTTTGAACGGTTTGAGAACTATATCCGGGTAGTTATCCCCGGGGTCCCCGCTGCGTATATCCCCTGGATAGCCCAGCGCCTAGGCGACCTGGATGTTACGGAAGCCTGGATTAGGCCGGAGAGTTATTAAACAGATTTAGATACCATGCGTATAAAAAAGGACCCCGCCAATTGGGGTCC
>NZ_AEEA01000192.1 GCF_000297095.1 Treponema primitia ZAS-1
GTTGTGAATTAGCCACCACGCCCAAACTTAGTTAGGCAATTTTCGCCCTTAAACAATGCGCCAAACTTAGTTAAGCAGCTTCCGTTCCTAAACAATACGCCAAACGTAGTTAGGTGGCTCCGGCTCCAGGGCAATACGCCGACACTTAGTTAGGTGGTTCCGGCTCCCGGGTGATGCGCCAAACTTAGGTAGGTGGCTCCGGCTCCCGGGCAATGCGCCAAACTTAGGTAGGTGGTTTCGGCTCCTGGGCAATGCGCCAAACTTAGGTAGGTGGTTCCGGCTCCCGGGCGATAGGCCCAAACTTAGTTAAGCGCCCAAACACAGGCCGATCGTACAGGCGCCGGTGGGGGTGGGGGAGCCACGCTGCGGGATATTCTGGAATTCCCTGCCGGAGGAGACCCCGCAGGGGGCTCCATAGGCAGACTCAACAGGCATCCCGCAGTGGGGATTCCCCACCCCCACCGGCGTTTTTCCGATATGTTCGGCGCCAGTGGTTATCCCTATTTTTTCCGGGAAGTCGCTATGCTAGCCTGGGTAATCTTGGTATTGATATTTCCCAGAAGAGAGCGGGCGGACTGGCTTTTTGAAGTGCTGCCCGGGTAATCTCCGGTGTTAAGGGCGGTTTGGGCTTGATCCGTCTGGGTTTTCGCGGTGCCAAAGTCCCCATCAATGGAATCAAAGTCCAGTTGGATGTTTTTTACACCCTTGGCGGCATCAATGTTCTTTTGGGTTTCCCCAAGACTGGCCCGTACGCCGGTTAGCAGGTTAGACGCCTCGTCCCGGGCCCGCTGAGCCCCGGCTTTACCGTCCGATATGGCCCGTTCCGCTGCGTTTATCACTTCCTGGGCGTAGGTTTTGGCCGCATCGTACCGTTTTGCCGCCGCTTCGGACTTCATATTTGCCAGGGCGTCCCGGGCGCGAATTATCGAGGGGCTTCCGTAGGCTACGGCGTCGGGATCGTTTTCCGCCCGGGTAAGGGCCGCTGCGGCATTATCCATCTCTACCGTGGGGGGCTTGGCGCAGGCGCTCAGAAGCGCCGACAGGGCAAGTACGGTCATCAGAATAAAGGGTATTCTCTTGTTGTTCAATTTAATCCTCCTGAAATATCGTATACCCCTTTTAAGGTATGCTTTAGATATGCTTATTCTAAATCATACCGGGAGGTATATGCAAGTAATAGAAAATCCTTAATATTATCGGTATAATTTCGAAAATAAAGGTGAGTATGGCGGTATATATTTCTAAAAAAAAGGCCCTGATCCGGTTTGCCCTTTCATTTTTCTCGGCCGCCGCGGTGCTGGCCCTGTCTTTTCATGTCCTCAAGGGGCCGCGTCTGGGTCCCCATTATGATTATCTTCTGCAATATGTTGAACCTGTCCCGGTATCCGGGGAGCTGCTCCTTGTTGAGACCCGGCTGCCCCAGCCTGTACTTCCCGAGTCCGCCAATGGCGATGCCGCCCTTCCGGAAGATTTTATCGAACCGGCATCGCTTGTTTCGGTATTGATGACCATGACGGAGATGAATACCGGGTCCCTGGTCATCCAGACGCCGGTTTCGGCCGGCCCCTTTCCCGGGGGTACGGACCTTCGGTTTGCGGCTCCGGATGAACTCCGCTCCCGGTTTGACGGGGAATTTAACCTGGTGGAACGGAATATCCGGAACCTGTTTGAAGCCATACGCCTGGGGTTTATACTGCCCGCGGAGGCGGATCGCTATGTGGGGGAGCTGATAAGCATCACCGGGCGGGGGAAGGAACGGCTGCTCCGGGCGCTGTTCCCTTCCGATAGGTCCGACAGGAGCCCCCTGGAACGGGCTTCCGCCGTTTTCGGCAGGGTGTGGGTTCCCGGCGCTGCAGGGGAAGGGTACTATAATACCCAGGCGGACGGGGACGGCAAGATACGGCGTGTTGTCCCGTCCATAGGGCAGGGGGAAGCGGTTCGGGAGCATCTGGTATATGCCGCCCTTAAAGACCGGCTTCCGGCGGAGTTTTCCTTCCCAAGCGATGACCAGGGGGCGCTGCTCTTTGTTCCCCTTACGGAGGGGGATTTCCGGCGTATCCCCCTGGCGGCCTTTCTGGAGTACGAGGAGGCGGACCGGGAACTCTTCCGGCTTTTATCAAACGCCGAAAGCCAGGGCATCTATGCGGGGCTTGATCCGGAGTCCTACCCCGGCAATCTCTATGGATACGCCCGGAACCTCTGGGAGGAGCTTTTGCGGGAGCCGGACCAGGATAGAAAAACCCGCTGGCTTGACGCACGGGCAGGGTACTTCCAGTCCCTGGATGATTTTTTTAACGGCCCTTCGGAGACGAGCCTGGTGGATGGCTACGAAAGGATGATCGCCTCCGAATCCCTGGGGGTGGAGGGTATACGGCGGATCACCGCTTTGCGGAATGAGCTGATCCTGAGCTTCCGGAATTTGCGGGAAAGCTATGCTGAACTTTTGGAAAAACGGGCTTTCCTGGAACTTGAATTGTCCAATTCATTCTGCATCCTCGGCCCTCCGGATTCGGCCCTTGAAAATTCCGCCATTCTGGCCAATACCCTCCTTACACAACGGACGATTATCCCCGGACAAGACCAGGATACCCTGCGCTGGTCCCTTATCGGTATCCTGGTCATCCTGGCGGGTATAAGCCTCCTGGGTCCCTGGATTTCCCTGGGCGCCGGTCTTCTCCTGGCCGCGGTTCTGGGCGTGATTTTTTCCTATAGTTTTGTCCTCCGGGCCTACTGGATGGACCCCCTCATCCCCCTAAGCGCCGCTGCTGCCGGGGTTCTGGTGTCCTTTTCCTTTGCCCTCCTGGTAAAATACCGTTCCACGAACCGTCTTCGCCGGGCCTATGGCTCCCGTATGGCCGGCCCCTATCTGCGCCGCCTCATCCGTGCGGGACGGCCCCTTCCATCGGAAACCTGCAGCGCCAAGGCAGCCATTGTGGCGATCCGGGACGGCAGCCTGAATGGTATAGAAAATCGGAGCAGCCCCCAGGAATCCGCCAAGGCGGCGGCGGCATTTTGGGAAGAGGCTTTCCGCCTTTTCAGCAAGGCCGGGGCGGTTATGACCGGCCTTGAGGGAGACCTGGTAGTTTTCGCCTTCGGTTCTCCCCTGGAACGGCAGGCCATGAAGAAGATGAAGACCATACTCCCCGATGACGGTGAAAGTATCCGCGCCGCAGAATTGGTCTTGGATATTCTGAAAAACGCCCCCCAAGCCGCCTCCTGGCGCTTTGCCATCGACGCGGGGGAATGCAGCTTCTCCTGGTCCCCCGCTGCGGGCTATACCGCCTCGGGCCATGCGGTGGTCTCCGCCCGGATCTTCTCCAAGCTCTGCTCCCGGTATAAAACCCGCATCCTGGTGAGCAGTCGGATCGCCCAAAAGCTGGGGGGCGCCTGGCGCCTTATGGGCGCCATGGTGGATCAGGGCGGCGGTGAACGGGAAGAGTTTTTTGGGCTGGGGGATTCGTAGTATTTATTTATTGAAAAAGTAGTTTTTTTCGAAGTAATGGTATACCTTATAATAGAGAGGGTTGGCGGAAAACGTCCCTTAAATGTGGGGTAATCAAAGATGAAAAAGCGGTATGATGATAAAAACTCGAATGGCGCAGGAAAAATCCTCCCTTTTCTTTTTTTGCTTACCTTGATGATGGTAACCGCTTGCCCTAACCCCTTTCAAGAGAAATCCCATAATCCGGGAGCCGATCTTTCCCCGGGAATGGGGCGGGTGGTGGTACAGCTTGGGGATAGACTGCCGGGGCGGACCATTCTGCCCCTCACGCCGGTGTTTACCAAGTATACCCTCACCTTTAGCGCCGCAGGAAAAACGGCCGTTACGGCGGAACTTACCGCTGCGTCTGATATAAGCGGTTTAACCGGGATCGGATACGGGGTGGATCTGGACCCCGGGGTCTGGACTTTAACGATTGACGCCTATGTCGGGGACAAGCCGAACTATACCCTTGCAGGGAAGATCGCAGCGCCTGTTTCTGTTACGGTTACGGCGGGGGTCATTACGGATTATTCGGCGTCCCTTGTTCCGCTTGAAATTGACGGCATAACAACGGGGACCTTTAGCTGGCGTATTGTACTCCCCACCCTGGGCGATTATGAAAAGGCAACACTGATACTCACAAAGACAACGGGAGATATTCCCCCGGTCGAGGTGGCGCTGAAACAGCTCGGAACGCCGGTATCGGCGGGTGACGTGGTAACCGATACACAAGAGCTTCCTTCAGGATACTATACGGTGTCTGTCCTGCTGGAAAAGGACGGCAAGGACGCGGGCCGGTCTGAGGTGGCCCATATCTATCCCGGCCTGACCACCGCAGCGGAATTTAACTTTACCGATGCGGTTTTTGTGAGCAGGAAGATCCTTTCGGGGACGGTTGGAACAATTACCCCTGGTCCCGGCATGACCTTGACCGGGACAACCATACGCGCCTACGCCGATGAAGCATATACGGAACAGGTTCCTACCTTCCCGAGTACGGTTACGGTAAGCGGCGGTTCCTGGACTATGAGGGTTCTGGTTGAAGTGGGGGTTGTCTATTTCAAGCTGGAGTGCAGCCTGAGCGTCGGTGGTTTGACCGGGGTTTATGGAATAGCAGCGGGAAACGAATTAAGCATCCCGGAAACCGGAATAAACGGAATAGCGATTCCCCCGGTAACAATCAGCGGCATAGAAGCGCACCGGGCGGCGGATGGCGGTATTTTTTATGGGACCCTTCAGAAAGCGATAGACAATTCCACCGGGACATCCGCATCCGACTTGGATACCATTACCTTGCTTACAGATTTATCGTTGACTGCGTCTGGTGAATTGATAACTATTCCCACCGGGAAACATGTAAAACTCATTTCCGGCGGCAGCGGCGGGACTCGGACCATAAGCCGGGGCGCCAGCGGCTTGGGAAGCCTTATCACCGTGGAATCAAACGCGACGCTGGAACTACTGGGTAGCAGCACTACGCCGTTTGTACTGGACGGGGGAGGAAGCGCCCCCTTCAACAGAACCGCCACCGACGCACTCGTAAAGGTTAACGGCGGGAAATTTACCCTTGGCAATAATGTGACGCTGCAAAATAACATAAACACCAGCGGCAGCGGCGGCGGGGTGTACCTAGCAGACCAACTTGGTTCAACTTTCAAAAAGACCGGCGGAACCATTTACGGTGATACCGTCGCCGTCGCTGTCGGTTTCGCAAACAGCACTACTCCCATCAACAGCGGCAACGCAATATATGTGGGGGGGTCATCTAATTTCCTGAACCTTGATTGCGAGCCCGGAACCAAGCTGTACGCCGAATACGATGGCACGACGTGGATTTACACCGAACCGGCCGGTGCGGGCAGCCTGGGCGACACCGGCGCCGCCTGGGTAGAGATAACGACCTGGGCTCAACTTGATGCCGCCATCACTGCCGTCGCTGACAATACCGCAGTTACCGAAGCTACCATCATCCTCAGGAATGATTTTACCCTCGCCTCCGCCGACCCAGTTATTGTGCTTAACGTTGACAAGACAATAACACTCATGGCGGATTCCTCGAACCGGACCATCAAGCGGGCAGACAGTTTACCCTATACCAACCCCATCTTCACGGTAGAGGACGGGACCCTGATCCTGGGCGGCGGCGATGATACCGGCACGCTGACCCTTTCCGGGAACGGGCCTACTATATCCGATGCCCAAAGCCCCCTCATAAAAGTAGATGGAGGAACCTTCGAGATGACCAGCGATAAGGTACTATTAAGAGATAATAGTACTGCAACTCTTACAGGCGGCGGGGTGTACGTAGCCGACGGAACCTTCACTATGGAAGACGGAACCATCAGCGGCAACAGCACCACCCAAAAGGGGGGGGGAGTGTATGTCGCGGATGGCGGAGTCTTCAATATGAGCGGCGGGACCATCAGCGGCAACACCGCCAACCTCGGCCAGGGGGTATATGTTTTTAACGGCGGAACCTTCAACATGGACGGCGGGGACATCACTTACAACATCGCCCTCAACAACATGGACGAGGGGGGAGGAGTGTATGTCGCGGGCGGCACATCCAGCGGAACCTTCACCATGAGCGGCGGGAACATCACTTACAACAGCGTCCCCGACAACAGCAACGGCGGGGGAGTATATGTCGCGTCCGGTGGAACCAGTGGAACAGTTGGAACCTTCACCATGAGCGGTGGGAACATCACTAACAATAGCGTCACCGGCACCGGCAGCGGCAGCGGCGGGGGAGTATATGTCGCGGCCGGCGCATTCGCTGGAACCGGCGGAAACTTCACTATGAGCGGCGGGACCATCAGTGACAACAGCACCATCGGCACCGGCGATGGCGGGGGGGTGTTTGTCAATACCGAAGGAACCTTTACTATGGAGGATGGGACCATCTTCCACAACAGCACCGCCGGTAATGGCGGAGGGGTGGCTGTTGTTGCCAGCGCCACGCCCAACACCGGGTTTACGATGACGGGTGGAATCATAGGAGGCAGCACGGACGATAAAAAAAATACCGCAGCCTCAGGTGGCGGGGTGTATTTGGGTGGTTCCGGCGGCACGTTTACCATGTCGGGTACTGCCAAAATTGCCGGGAATACCGCAACTGGCGGTGGCGGCGGGGTGTATGTCGCGGACGGTGGAACCAGTGAAACCGGCGGAAACTTCATCATGAGCGGCGGAACCATCAGTAACAACAGCACCACCAGCAATGGCGGGGGGGTGTATGTAGCCGGCACTTACTACAGCGGCACTTACCACTACGGCACGTTTACCATGTCGGGTACTGCCGAAATTGCCGGGAATACCGCAACCAGTCCTAATAGTGTCGGCGGCGGGGTGTATGTTGTTTCCGGAGACACGCCGCTGTCCACCACCCCCGTGTTTACGATGACAGGTGGAATCATAGGAGGCAGCACGGACGATAAAAAAAATACCGCAGCTGCAGGTGGCGGGGGGTACTTCACCACCGCTAATATCACCACCGGCGGCACGTTTACCATGTCGGGTAATGCTAAAATTATTGGGAATGAGGCAACCGCCGGCAGAGGCGGCGGGGTAGTGGTTGATGGTACTGTTTCTGCTCCGTTTATCATGGACGGTTCAGCCGAGATTACCGGGAATAAAGCCACGGACGAAGGCGGCGGAGTATATGTACAGAACGCATTTAGTATGAAGGGTTCCGCGAAAATTGAGGGTAATAGTGTTGTCTCTGGTAGTGATTCACAAAAAGGCTTTGGAGTGTATTTGTCTAGTAGTACTTCCTTTTGTACCTTCGCGATGGAAGGCAATGCGATAGTGGCTACCGACAATAAAGTATACTTTGATAATACCGCTTCCCCTCCCAAGTACCTCACCCTCAGCGGAGCTTTGACTTCACCTTCCGGAACAATCGTGGCAAATCTCGATCCCCAAGCTCCCTCAGCGACTAACCAAGTCCTGGCAGAACCACTAAGTAGTGGTTTCATAGCTGCCTACTACGATCGTTTCTTGTTAAACGGTGTAGCCGGAAAAATAGGTACATCCGGACAAATCGTCCTATAACCGGAGCGCGACGCCTTTCTATCGGGCATCACGGACAAATGCGGTAATGTAACGTTACAGCTAGTCCGTGAGGTCCCGGTTATTCCGTCCAAGGGGAATATTTGTTTCAAAATAAAATGTAGTTTTTTTTGAAGCAATGGTATATTTTATGGTAACGAGGGTTGGCGGAAGATGTTCTCTGAATTGCAATACAAGGGTAGGGAAAACGGCGGATGATTTTACGTAATTCATTATGGTATATAGAATTATTTGCCCATCCCCGTAAACCGGCGTTTGGGAAGGCGCTTCTGATGGCCCTCCTGGTGTTTATGGGCGGTGGGTTTCTCCATGCCCAAACCGCGTCCGAAATTGATGTAATCCTCGGGACCGGGGAGCTGAGCTTTGCCCAGGCCGCGGGTTTTGTCCTGGCGGCGGCGGAGCTGCTTCCGGCGGATGCCCCGGGAGGCCAAGCCGGGGAGCTGAATGCCCTTGGGTTTGCGGCGAATAACGGTTTCCTGCCTAAGGGGGTTTCCCCCGCAGCCGCCGGTTCCGGGAATGCCCCCATAAAGCTGGGTGAATTATGTTTCCTCATTATGAAATCCTTCAACCTAAAGGGGAGCTTTTTATATGCCCTTTTTCCGAGCCCCCGTTACAGCTACCGGGAATTGAAGTATATGCGGCTGGTTCCGGAACCGAGCGATCCCGCTATGCCGGTGAGCGGCTTGCAGCTTATGCAGATAACGGAGCGGGTACTGAATTACCTTGGAACCGATGTAGAAGCCGCCCGGGCAGTGGAAGCGGCGCGGCAGGCAAGGGTTGCGGCAGAAGCGGCCCAGATCGAGGCGGCCCGGAAGGCGGATGGGATACAAGAATGAGGATACTAAAGGCCGGCTTGCTCCTCATCATCTGCGCCTATACCGGGTTTGGGGCGGATTTTGGGGTGGTGCTCAGCGCAGCGCCGGAATACAATTCAGATGGGGATACGCCATTTACCCTTACCGGGGCCCTGTCCCCCTGGGTTTCGGCGCTCTTCAGCCCCACCCTCAGTCTCTATGTGTCCGCGGCGGCACAATTGGAATATACCGATGACGGGATAAACCCCGTCGTGGTTGAACTGGATCGTACGGAATTGAACTGGCGGCCGGTTCCCAGTACATTTTTTCAACTGGGGCGGCAGCAGTTTATGGACGGCGTGGGTCTTGTCGCAGCGGGACTGTTCGACGGGCTTCAGGGCTCCCTAAGCCTGGGGAGGGCGCGGCTTTCTCTGGGGGCCTTTTATACGGGATTTTTGTACAAAGATAGGGCGAAGATTTTTATAACAAACCATGATTCGGAACTATACAATAGGGAATTGGATTACGGTGATTTGAAAACCTACTTTGCTTCCCGGCGTGTTTTTATCCCGATAACGGCGGAATTTCCCGATTTTACCCCCCGGTCTTCCCTGGGGCTGAATCTGGCAGCCCAATTTGATGTGAACGATGAGGATGAAAATTTTCTGCACAGCCAATACCTGGAGTTTTACTACCGCACGGATCCTGTGGAATTTCTGCATCTGAGTTTTGCTGCGGTTACAGAATTCGTGGAGGATACGGATCTTCGGATGGGCTTTTCCGCCTTAGCAGGGGCGGACTGGGAACTGCCCACGGCGCTGCAGGATCTGCTTGCCCTGCAGCTGCGCTGGTCAAGCGGGCGCATGAATGATACTATCGGACCCTATCTTCCGGTTAACCGTATTGCGGTTGGGGAAATTTTCAGTCCCGGTTTAACGGGGCTGATGTACCTCAAGGCGGCCTATACGGCGCGGCTGCATAAAACATTGAGCGCCGAGGCAGGGACGGGTTATTTTGTCAGGACCGATGTAGAAACCCTGGGGGATAAGGATCTGGACCCCGATTCGGATTCCCGGTTTCTTGGGGGGGAGCTGTTCGGCTCCCTGGCATGGGCGCCCCAATCGGCGCTTCGCTTAACGGCGGGGGGCGGTGTGTTTTTTCCGGAATGGGGAGGGGCCTTTGTTTCCGGCGCGGGACTGCGGTGGAAGGCTTCTATGGGAGTTATGGTTTCGTTCTAGTAGGAATGTGCGGAGGTTGATATGAAACAGGGTATTGCGGGTTTGTGGTTTCTCTGCGTTATCGCGGGCCTTTGGGCGCAGAACGGGGGGGAATCCCGGGGATATATCCGGGAGCTTACGGGAAATGTGGAGATAAAGCAGCCCGGGGCGGACTGGATACCGGCGGTGGAAGGCCAGACGTTAGAACAGGCGTCCATGATTTCCACGGGGTTTAAGGGAACCGCCCTCATTGCCCTGGGGAATTCGGTTTTAACGGTGAAGCCCCTAACCCGGCTTACCCTGCAGGAGATACAGGAAATTGCGGGAAATGAAAAGGTAACCCTGACCATGCAGACCGGAAGAATACAGGCCACGGTGAATCCCCCTTCGGGCGGAAAGACCGATTTTGCCGTCCGGGCCCCTTCGGTTACCGCCTCGGTACGGGGAACCGACTTCGAATTTGACGGAACCAGTTTGAAGGTGAGCGACGGACGGGTACACCTTACCGGGGGTGACAATACGGCGGTGTATGTTGGCGCCGGGCAGCAGGTTACTACGGATCCGATCACCGGGAGAACCCCTATTGTGGCAGTGATAGTGCGGGAAGAAATAACGCCATCCATACCGGCCGGGGTGACCAGAACAGAAGCGGAAGCCCCAAAGACTGAGGCGCCGTCCTTGGGTTCTCTTATTCTCGGTACAAAATGGTAGCGCGGCACAGGCAAGGGGGTATGGATATGAAAAAAACGATGTTGGTATGTTCCCTGGTAATAGGATTACTGGCGGTTTCCTGCGATTTTTTAATTGGACCGGATACTCCTGTGGGGAAGGGGAACGTAACTATCCTCGTGGGGGATGGCAGTTTCCGTTCGGGAAGAGCCGCCTTGCCTTCCTCGCTTACCGATCAATTCCGATACGAGTTTACCCTTACCGGAGCGGGGCAGACAATCGAAAAGACCATTGCACCCGGGGTATCTTCGATCAGCCTGTTGGTAAGCCTGGGTGAATGGAATATTGCGACCAAGGCATATACCGCCGATGGACTCCTTGCGGGGGAAGGTAACGAAACCGTTACCGTTAGTGCGGGATCAAAATCGGTGAGTATTGTCATGGCGGTGAAGGATTCCTTTATTTCCAAGGCAATAACGGCCTTTGCCATTACCAGCCCGGTTGAGATACCCGGGATCGTAGATGAGGCTGCCAAGACCGTTCTCGTTACGGCGCCCTATGGGACGGATATAACCGGCATGGTTACTGCTATTACCCACACCGGAGTGTCCATAAGCCCGGCGGCAGGAACGCCCCAGGATTTTACCAACCCCGTGATATACAGTGTAACAGCGGGGGACGGCACGATCCAGCCTTATACCGTGACCGTACTGCTTGGTACCGAATCCGATACAGACCCTGATACAGACCCTGATACATCCGATCCAGGTACAGATGATCCTGATACAGGATATCCTACGATAGATCCTGATGCACCATTTGGCATAGGGCTGATAGCCATTACATTTACCGGCCCGGCGGATGAAACTATAACCCTAACCGGCATAACGGATGGCGCGACACTTTCCTGGCTTACGGACACTCTAAGCCTATCCGTTGACACCAATGATTTTCCCGGCGCACTGTATCAGTGGTATCAGGACGGGCGCCTCATATCCGAGGCGGCCACCTATAGTGTTGCCGGTTCGGAATTTACCCTGGGAGAGCATCAGGTGATGCTGCAGATTACTCTGCCGACACAGGTGGCGTATTCGAAGGTTCTTACCTTTAGTGTAGATTGAACGTTCCCGGTGAAGCCATGCGCTGATTGGGTTTCCGAAAGCACACAA